>NZ_AQXH01000005.1 GCF_000375465.1 Balneola vulgaris DSM 17893 | reverse complement strand
AGTTCTTTGGACATTATTGAAGCATAAGACAGATTGTTTGTGCGAGCTTATGAAGTTATTCTTTTGAATGATGGAGTGTAGGACCGAGCTCACAGAGTATATATAAATTATTTACAATGGAGAGTTTGATCCTGGCTCAGGACGAACGCTGGCGGCGGGCTTAACACATGCAAGTCGAAGGAGAAGGTGACTGCTTGCAGTCACTGGAGACTGGCGGACGGGTGAGTAACGCGTAGCTAACCTGCCTTTAGCTGGGGGATAACATTCCGAAAGGGATGCTAATACCGCATAATGCAGCGGGGCCGCATGGCCACAGTTGTTAAAGGTTTCGACCGGCTAGAGATGGGGCTGCGTACTATTAGTTAGTTGGTGAGGTAACGGCTCACCAAGGCGATGATAGTTAGGGGGTCTGAGAGGATGATCCCCCACACTGGGACTGAGACACGGCCCAGACTCCTACGGGAGGCAGCAGTGAGGAATCTTGCGCAATGGGCGAAAGCCTGACGCAGCCACGCCGCGTGCCGGATGAAGGCCCTATGGGTTGTAAACGGCTTTTGAGGAGGAAGAACGACTGGATTTCGATCTGGTGTGACGGTACTCCTTGAATAAGCACCGGCTAACTCCGTGCCAGCAGCCGCGGTAATACGGAGGGTGCAAGCGTTGTCCGGAATCATTGGGTGTAAAGGGTGCGTAGGCGGGCTATTAAGTCTGGGGTGAAATCTTGCCGCTTAACGGTAAAATGGCCCTGGATACTGGTAGTCTTGAGTGTAGAAGAGGTAAGTGGAATTCGTAGTGTAGCGGTGAAATGCATAGATATTACGAAGAACATCAGTGGCGAAGGCGGCTTACTGGTCTACAACTGACGCTGAGGCACGAAAGCGTGGGGAGCGAACAGGATTAGATACCCTGGTAGTCCACGCTGTAAACGATGCATACTAGGTGTTGGCCTTTCGGGGCCAGTGCTGCAGTTAACGCATTAAGTATGCCACCTGGGGAGTACGTCGGCAACGATGAAACTCAAAGGAATTGACGGGGGCCCGCACAAGCGGTGGAGCATGTGGCTTAATTCGATGCAACGCGAGGAACCTTACCTGGGCTAAATCCACAACGCTACCTCTGGAAACAGAGGGTTTCTTCGGAACGTTATGGAAGGTGCTGCATGGCTGTCGTCAGCTCGTGCCGTGAGGTGTTGGGTTAAGTCCCGCAACGAGCGCAACCCCTGTAGTTAGTTACCAGCACGTAATGGTGGGGACTCTAGCTAGACTGCCTACGCAAGTAGTGAGGAAGGTGGGGACGACGTCAAGTCATCATGGCCCTTACGTCCAGGGCTGCACACGTGCTACAATGGATGGTACAGAAGGTCGCCACTCAGCGATGAGGAGCAAATCTTTAAAACCATTCTCAGTTCGGATCGGAGTCTGCAACTCGACTCCGTGAAGTTGGAATCGCTAGTAATCGCGTATCAGCAACGACGCGGTGAATACGTTCCCGGGCCTTGTACACACCGCCCGTCAAGCGATGGAAGTCAGGAGTACCTAATGTCGGTGAGCCAACCCTTTGGGGGGCAGCTGCCTAGGGTAAGCCTGGTAACTGGCGCTAAGTCGTAACAAGGTAGCCGTACCGGAAGGTGCGGCTGGATCACCTCCTTTCTAAGGAGAGCAACGACGTTTTACACGAGCTCGTAACAAACAATCTGTCCTATGCTGCAAAATGGAAAGCAGAGCAGTGGAGGTAGCCTGCGGCCAGCGCGTAGCTGGTGAGGTGCAACCGCCCAAGTAATTGGGGCTTGTAGCTCAGGTGGTTAGAGCGCACGCCTGATAAGCGTGAGGTCGGAGGTTCAAGTCCTCCCAAGCCCACTTTTCCAAAGAGAGGGGGCTATAGCTCAGCTGGCTAGAGCACCTGCTTTGCAAGCAGGGGGTCCGGGGTTCGAATCCCCGTAGCTCCACACATTTTTAAGGTGGCCGGGCGCGAGGCGCAGCCGCTGTGGATGGCATAATAGAGTGAGTGGGTTGGCAACAACCCCGGTCTTATGCGCGATAATTAATGAATATTGTTGGTTGGCCCTTGCGGGTGCAACTGGCCCTACCGCGGGGTACGCGGAGTTCTTTGACATGGTGAAAAAGTATAACAATGTAAGGTTTGATGAGGATTCTCATCAGACCCAGTATCACGTATTATGTACGTGATGCGCCTAGGGTAGCTGCGAGAGGTGTAGTACTTCTCGCGGCCCACAAAAACAAGCTCAAATAACTGCGTATGCTTGTGCGCCTCGCGAGGGGTCGTGCAAGTCATATAAAATAAGCAATGAAGGGCACACGGTGGATGCCTAGGCATGCAGAGGCGAAGAAGGACGTGTAAAGCTGCGATAAGCTGCGGGGAGTTGCAAAAGAACTTTGATCCGCAGATTTCCGAATGGGGCAACCCACTCTAATTTATTAGGGTATCCTTTCGAGGAGGCATACCCGGGGAACTGAAACATCTAAGTACCCGGAGGAAGAGAAAACAATAGTGATTCCCCAAGTAGTGGCGAGCGAACGGGGAGGAGCCCAAACCATGTCCTACGGGGCGTGGGGTTGTAGGACCTGCGTAATTCAAGTAATCTTAAATCGAAGCTGTCTGGAAAGCAGCGCCACAGAAGGTGAAAGCCCTGTAGGTGTACCGATTATTTGAAGGCGGGTATCCTGAGTAGCGCGAGGCCGGTGAAACCTTGCGTGAACCAGCCGGCACCATCCGGTAAGGCTAAATACATCTGCATGACCGATAGTGAACCAGTACCGTGAGGGAAAGGTGAAAAGAACGCCGAGAAGGCGAGTGAAATAGTACCTGAAACCGTGTGCTTACAAGCGGTCGGAGCAGCATTTATGTTGTGACGGCGTGCCTTTTGTATAATGAGCCTACGAGTTGCTCCTGTTGTGCGAGGTTAAGCCCCTTAGGGGTGGAGCCGTAGCGAAAGCGAGTCTGAATAGGGCGTGCAGTACAGCGGGGCAGACGCGAAACCAAGTGATCTATCCATGGTCAGGGTGAAGCGGTGGTAAGACACCGTGGAGGCCCGAACCGGTTGACGTTGAAAAGTCTTCGGATGAACTGTGGATAGGGGTGAAAGGCCAATCAAACTTGGAGATAGCTCGTACTCCCCGAAATATATTTAGGTATAGCGTCTGGTTTTGTCTCACCGGAGGTAGAGCACTGATTAGGCTAGGGCCCTTCACCGGGTACCAAACCTAGACAAACTCCGAATACCGGTGACGAGCCGCCAGGCAGTCAGTCGCAGGGTGATAACGTCCTGTGGCGAGAGGGGAACAACCCAGACCACCAGCTAAGGCCCCTAAATACAGGCTAAGTTGATCAAAGAAAGTTGAGTTGCTCAGACAACTAGGAGGTTGGCTTAGAAGCAGCCATTCCTTTAAAGAGTGCGTAATAGCTCACTAGTCAAGCGACTCGGCGTCGATAATAAGCGGGCATAAGTCTGTTGCCGAAGCTGTGGGATTGAAAGATCGGTAGGGGAGCATTCCAGTGGCGTTGAAGTTGTCTCGCGAGAGATGGTGGAGCGACTGGAAGCGAAAATGTAGGCATGAGTAACGATAAGACGGGTGAAAAACCCGTCCACCGTAAACCCAAGGGTTCCTGATCAACGCTAATCGGATCAGGGTTAGTCGAGACCTAAGGTGTACCCGGTAATGCCGGGGAAGCCGATGGCAAAGCGGTTAAATATTCCGCTACCGCGACCAACGCGTGGCTAAGGCGTGACGCAGAAGTGACACTCCCGCGTGCTGACGAATGCACGTTAAAGGGCGTAGGCCAGGAGATAGGCAAATCCGTCTCCTATTAAGGCTGAAACCTGACAGTACCTGGATTCTTCGGATGAAGGGATAGTGGAGGTAATCATGCTGCCAAGAAAAGCGTCGTAGTTTGTTGGAAGCGCTCGTACCCCAAACCGACACAGGTGGGTGAGGAGAGTATCCTCAGGTGCTCGAGTAATTCATGGCTAAGGAACTAGGCAAATTAGATCCGTAACTTCGGGAGAAGGATCCCCTGACTTTGTCAGGGCGCAGTGAAAAGGCCCAAGCGACTGTTTACCAAAAACACATGTCTCTGCTAAGCCGTAAGGCGATGTATAGGGACTGACACCTGCCCGGTGCTGGAAGGTTAAAGAAGGGGGTTAGCTTCGGCGAAGCCCTTGACTGAAGCCCCAGTAAACGGCGGCCGTAACTATAACGGTCCTAAGGTAGCGAAATTCCTTGTCGGGTAAGTTCCGACCTGCACGAATGGTGTAACGACTTGGGCACTGTCTCGGCCATGAGCTCGGTGAAATTGTGGTATCGGTGATGACGCCGATTACCCGCAGCGGGACGAAAAGACCCCGTGAACCTTTACTACAACTTTACATTGGCTTTAGCTGTAATATGTGTAGGATAGGCGGGAGGCTTTGAAGCGGCGTCGCCAGGCGTCGTGGAGCCATCCTTGAAATACCGCCCTTGTTACAGGTGAAGTCTAACCCTTACGGGGGAACAGTGTATGGTGGGTAGTTTGACTGGGGCGGTCGCCTCCTAAAGAGTAACGGAGGCTCCCAAAGGTACCCTCAGCACGGTTGGCAATCGTGCGTAGAGTGTAAAAGCATAAGGGTGCTTGACTGCGAGACATACAGGTCGAGCAGGCACGAAAGTGGGGTTTAGTGATCCGGTGGCACCGCATGGAAGGGCCATCGCTCAAAGGATAAAAGGTACTCCGGGGATAACAGGCTTATCTCCCCCAAGAGTTCATATCGACGGGGAGGTTTGGCACCTCGATGTCGGCTCATCGCATCCTGGGGCTGGAGAAGGTCCCAAGGGTTTGGCTGTTCGCCAATTAAAGCGGTACGCGAGCTGGGTTCAGAACGTCGTGAGACAGTTCGGTCTCTATCTGCTGTGGGCGTTGGAATATTGAGGAGGGCTGCTCCTAGTACGAGAGGACCGGAGTGGACGAACCGCTAGTGTACCTGTTGTGTGGTCGCATGCATCGCAGGGTAGCTATGTTCGGAAGTGATAAGCCGCTGAACGCATCTAAGCGCGAAGCACGCTCCAAGATAAGTATTCCCTATGAGCCTCCTGGAAGACGACCAGGTTGATAGGCGGCAGGTGTACGCATGGTAACATGTTTAGCCGAGCCGTACTAATTAGGCCATTGGCTTTGTTTATATGGCTTGCACCGCCACCTCGGCGGGCAAGTGCAGTAACAGCTCTTGTTATACTTTTTCTTCACCCCGAGCAATCGGGGACATGTCAAAGAACTTACTTTTTTTATTGAATCATTTTTTGAAGGTGGCCATTGCGCAGGGGTCCCACCCGTTCCCATCCCGAACACGGAAGTTAAGCTCTGCAGCGCCGATGGTACTGCAATCGTGGTAGAGTAGGTCGCCGCCTTCTTTTTATTTTTTACCCTAAACCCTTTATTCACACCGAATAAAGGGTTTTTTTATGCCCTTTAGTTAAACGACATTTAATCGTTTGATACTTCCCACTATATAATTACCTATTCATTATTTGATAGACTCAGGAATCATTAAAAGCTGTTTAGTTCTATAAGTTGTAAAACAATGCGAGAGTCTGGTTATGTTAAGAAAGTGACTTATTTTATTTATATACTAGCATCGTATTAATAATAATAAGCTTATATGTATCAATTTCTTAGTTTGGCACTGTTATTACTTATTGCTGTATGTGGTAATTCTGATAATAAGTCAGGTAGTCAAAGTAAAGAGCATTCAACTGTTGATGTAATACTACTTGAAGCAGAGATAATAAATACCGAAGAGAATGAAATATATCGCTTATCTCAAGTTTCTCTTGTGGATACTTTATTGGTTTTAAGTTCACTTACTGATCATAAACTTCTTTCTACTTATGATCTTGATGGATATCCTCTAAATACTTATGGTACTTTTGGTAGAGGGCCTAATGATATAAAAGTACCTATCCCAAGATTTTATGATTCTGTAGTATTGAATGATGATACCTATCTCTCATCGTATAACATGAATTCAATGAATCTGGATATATTAAATTTATCTAGGACGATTGAAGAAAATAAAGTAGTAATAGATCACACGATTGAATTACCTAAATCACTCTTTCCGGTAATTAAGCCTTATTATATAAATAATGAATTAGTTGTAGCGTATTACAATGATACGGATATGAAAGTATTCAATGGCAAATCAGGTTTGGCAACCTATTATCCGAATACAGGACGCTTTAGTACCATACAATTTCCATTATTTAGTTTTGATCAGTCAGAGTTAGAAAATGATTTTGAATATCAATTAGCCTATCAAGGAATTAATGAATGGTTATCCGATTTCAATAGTTCAAAAAATAGAATAGTACTTGCACATGCATTAGGATCTCAGATTTTTGTCTATGAAATTCAGAATGATTCTTTAAATCTGATTAAAGATTTTCACTATGGCAATGTTCAACAAGATTCAGAATTCAACTATTCTAAATTTAAAGACGGAGATGGTTTAGCAAGAAAATTTATCGATATACAGGCTACAAATGACTTTATATATTTAAATGTTAGTAAAGAGCCTTTAGATCAAATTAGTTATGGTGATGAGAATCGAGAATTGATAAAATTAGATTATGATGGAAATCTGATAACTAAGTACCAGTTTCCAGACTCACTTAAGATTGAGTTTTTTACTGTTAATGAATCCAAGTCTTTGTTTTATGGGATTGATGTAAGTCAAGATAAATTGTATAAACTAAGTACAATTAAATAAATCCCATTTGAACTATTATTTACACACTTATAAGGTTTTTTTCTTACCCACCCTTTGATTAATTTTGTTCACTATATGGGCAAAATATCTCACTCATTTTCAATAGGTTTAGTGGCATGCATTTTATGTGTGTTTTCTCCTCATTCACTAAGTGCCCAAAATTCATCCATAGGAAGTTGGAAATCATACACCTCTACCCGTTCTGTTACTGATATTACCCTAGATTCCAATCAAAATATATGGGCATCAACTCAAGGGGGAGTCGTATTCATTGATGATAATTCAGACATAGAAAAATTAACGGTTGTAGATGGACTAAGTAGATTAGATGGAACCAGTATTATCATAGATGAGACTAGAAGTAGAGTATTTATTGGCTATGTAGATGGCTTAATTGATGTTATAAATATGGACGACCTATCTGTATCTACATTAAGTGATATTGAAAGGAATACATTGTATAGCAGCAAAACGATACATGGCTTCAATATTTATGATAATCGATTATTGGTACTTACTTCCTTTGGTATCGTTGAATATGATCTAAATTCACTAACCGTAACGGATACCTACTCCAAAATTGGTTCTAATAACCGAGGTACTAGTGTCTATGATAGCTTCATTAAAAATGACACCTTATATATTGGAACTGATAGCGGGATAGCATTTTCACCCTTATCTGGAACCATCAATGAAAGTAGTTGGACTAATGCTAAAGCAGTAGATGGACTTACAGATGATCCCATAATAGCTCTCGGTTATATCGATAATGAGATATATGCATCTACTATAAATTCTACCTTTGTTAATCAAAACAATAGTTGGACTGAAGTCGCAAGTCTGGCTGGTATTAATGTGTTAGAACATGAGTACGGTAATGAGGGCTATTATATAATTACAGGTCCTCAAATTTTTGAACGTACTGGCACAACCAATTTTGCTTCAACTGATATATTTCCAAAGAGAGCAGTGTCCGCTTATCTAGATAATAATTCTTTGCTAGTAGGTTCACTAAATGATGGTGTTCTAATTTATAACACTTCCCTTGAAATCGAGGCGCAATTTGTAACTGATGGACCTTATCAGAATCTATTTCAAGGGGTAGCGATTAATGACGGTGTGTTAATATCTGGGAGTAGCCAAAAATCGAGTTTTGATGGCAATATCGATAAAGCGAAAGGCTTCTATATATACAGTGATGGAAATTGGACCAATGAAAATGCGAATACCAATGAGGTGATAGCCCAGTTTAATTTTCAACAGGTTTTAACAACCACCTTTACTGATAAGTACTATTACTTTGGTAGTTGGGGTAGAGGTATCGCTAGATATGATATAGAGACTTCTGAAACAGTAATTTTTGATGAAACCAATTCAACGCTTAGAGGATGGGAGGCTGATAACCCACTTTTTCCGGTGATATCAGGTCTTTCAACGGATTCTAATGATGATGTATGGTTAGTGAGTAGGTATGCAACCAATCCATTGTATCATCAACAACCCGGAGATGAAGACTGGACCCCTATTGCAAAAGTAAGTGAAGCTAATGGACTAGAGTATGAATCTTTGTTTATTGATTCCTTCGATCAGAAATGGATTCCCCTTGAAAGTACCTCCACAAATGGAGTTGGGCTGTTAGTGATTAATACCAATCAAACTTTAGATGTGAGCGATGATACAGCCGTTCGTTTAACTACGGAAACAAACAACGGGAATTTACCTGACAATAAAGTGAAGGTTATTGTTCAAGATAAAAACAATGAAGTGTGGATTGGGACAGAAAGAGGTATTGCAAGGTTTCTATTTCCAGAATTCGTAATTGATGGAAGTAGTCAAGAACGACAGGCACAATGGCTTATAAATGAAGATACATCACAAGTATCACGGTTTTTACTTCGAGATGTGAATGTGAGCGCAATGGCAGTTTCACCAAGTAATGAGAAATGGATTGGAAGCGAAAATCAAGGATTATGGCTTCTAAATGAAGAAGGTTCAAAGATTTTAAAGAGGTTTACCACAGAGAATAGCCCTCTATTTTCTAATGCTATTATTTCAATTGCTGTAGATGAGAATACGGGAGAAGTATTCATTGCAACAGATAAAGGCTTGATCAGCTATCAAGGAATTTCGAGAGTGTCGTCTAGTGCTATGAGTGAACTGAAAGTTTATCCCAACCCTTTTACATATGACTCCCATTCCGAAATAATCATTGATGATTTAAGTGATGAATCGACGATCACTATTTTAGGTGTAGACGGAACAGCAATTCATAGATTTGAATCGAATAGCAGCAGAACCACTTGGGATGGTCGGAACAAAGAGGGACGCAAACTAGGGAGCGGAGTCTATTATATAGTAGCTGTAGATAATGACACCGGGAAGAAAGGGATTGGAAAAGTGGTGATCATAAAGTGATGGAGCTATCTACTGTTATTATAAATTATCAAACACCAGATCTGCTAGAAACGGCAGTAAGGTCATTTAAGAAGTATTACCCTCAACAATTGCTTTACATAATAGATAATGGATCGAAGGATGATTCAAAGGACATTATCAATGATTTAGTAGGTGAATATGAACAAATTGAGTCGGTGTACTTAGCTGAAAATATTTATCACGGACCGGCTATGGATTATGCGATTCAACAGTTGATAAAAACGAAGTTTGTATTTTTTTTAGATAGTGATACTGAGACTAAGAAAGATGGCTTTATAGAAAAAATGGTGGCTATCTTGAAGGAAGATGAACAAGTGTATGGTGTAGGTCAGATTCAAAAAGTGAATAAAAGAGGGTATAAATCTGAAGTAGGATATGATATCATCTTAACACCCTATATGATGTTGAGAACAAATACATACAAATCATTAACACCATTCATACATCACGGTCAACCTACTTTGATGAACTTTAAACGAGCTATTGAGGAAGGATTTAAGCTTGTAGATTTCCCTATCACAAATTATATAGACCACAAGTGGAGAGGAACGAGCGACCGATTCGGGTATGGACTTGGCTTGAAAGGAAAGATTGACTATGTGCTAAACAAGCTTGGTTTATAATGCAGAGCACCTACGACATATCTGTAGTGATTGTGAACTATAAAGTGAAGGAGTATGTGCTTAATCTACTTCATACACTTTATAAAGGGAAAGGGGAGTACTCACTACAAATTATTGTTATAGACAACGCTTCTGGCGACAATGCTTTCACTGAAATTAGTAAGCAGTATACAGATATAACTGTAATTCAGAATGATGAAAATCTAGGATTTGGGAAGGCGAATAACCAAGGGATTAATCTAGCTAAGGGGAAATATACACTACTTATAAATCCTGACACTTTAATCAGTGAAGATACTCTAGAAAAGATGTATGCTTTTATGGAGGCGAATCCTAAGTGTGGAGTTAGTAGTTGTAAGATTTTAAATGCGGATGGGAGTTTTGCCAAAGAGTGCAAGAGGTCTATACCCGATTTAGTTTCTGCTGTAAACAAAGTCACAGGCCTGGATACCTTATTCCCAAAATCTAGATTGTTTGGAAAACGATATTTAAGCTGGATTGATGAAAATGAAACTTCGGAAGTACCCGTAGTGTCAGGGTCATTTATGTTTTGGAATACGGATGTATTGAAAAGCTTAGATGGTTTTGATGAAGCTTTTTTTATGTATGCAGAGGATGATGATATTTGTTTGAGAGCTAAAGAGGCGGGTTATAAAGTAGTATATGCTCCAATTACTAAGATCATTCATTATAAAGGCGAGAGTACTAAAAAGAGAGATTATAAATACGCGAAAATATTTAATCAGTCATTATATCAATTCTTCATAAAACACTATGGGAAAGTGTATGGAAGATTAGTGAGCACCATTGTTTTATGTATTACCTATTTAAAAACAATTGTAGACGTTTCACTCTCAACACTATTAAATAACTATCAGCTAATTATTGACTTAGTAGCAATCAATTTAGCACTTATAGTGGCTTTTTTAAGTCGTTTCGATTTTGATATTGCAGCAATAATTGATCCGAATAGAAATGACTTTTTTATAGTAAATGCCATAATTAGCGTACTCTATTTCCTTCTTCATAAATTTCGAAATCAAGAAAAACGTTCTTTTGACTTTATAACAAAAGATTTAATAAATCTTAGTTTAGCATTTCTAATTGTAGCTGGTATAAGCTTTCTAATAAAAGAACTAGCTTACTCACGGTTAATACTGGTAGTGGCTTACATTCTTTCATTATTTCTTGCAGTGATATTGAAGCCAATGTTCATGAGAATTAGAGAGGGAGGGTATCAGATAAAGAAATTGAAAGTATTATTAATTGGAGAGTTGCCTAATCACGATTTTTGGAAACAAAAGATTGAAGGGCATCCAAGTGGTAAATACTTAGTTCACGAATCAACAACTATCAACGCTGTAAATAGGAAGATGATTAATAGTGTAGATGAAATCTTCTTTGTTGTTGATGAAGTTCAATATGACACATTATTAGAAGTGCTAACATCAAAAAATGAACAAAGAAAGCCTGCTAAAATTTGCTCTCAAGTAACAGATACCATCATCGGGAAATCCAGTATTGAATACTTCGACCCCCCTTCACAAATAGAAATGTTGCTTTATGAAAGAACACAGAACAAAGTTTTTAAAAGGGTTTTTGATGTATTGATCGCCATCCCTTGTTGGGGTATCACTTTTATTCCACGTTTACTGGGTGGAATATTTAAAAATAAGGCATCAAAGCAAGTTACTACCAACACCAATAATGTGTTTTATACTGGCAGGCCGATTAAAAATTTAAACCTACTGTGTGGCTACATACTTCTAGGTGAAATGAGTTGGGTGGGTGCACCAATGTTTGGACCTAAAAAACCTTTCAAAGCAGGTCTTTTTGGTATCGCTCAATATCAGAGCATTCAAAACAAAGAGAATCTCACAAAAGAGGAGTTCTCGCACTATTATTTGAAGCACCATTCCTTAAGCCTAGATATAGATCTATTTTTAAAAGGAATAACCTTTGGCCCCTCCCTTTCTGAACAAATAGAGCAAGAAGCTACTAAAGTTTAGTCTCTACTTGCTTTACCATAGATGGATACCATTCTGCAAAGGTATCGTTGGCAATATGTTCACGAATCTGCTCCATCAACCATAAATAGAATGTTAGGTTGTGGATTGAAGCCATCACGAGTCCAAAAATCTCATTGTGCTTAATCAGGTGGTGGATGTATGCCATCGTATATTTATTACAGACGTCGGATGGAAAGTCAGGATCTAAAAACTCATGGTGATTTTTCCATTTCGCATTTCTAAGATTTACTTTGCCATTTCGCGTGAAAATAGTGCCATTTCTGGCATTCCTAGTTGGCATCACACAATCAAACATGTCAATTCCACGAGCTACACATTCAATCAAATTGCCCGGAGTGCCTACTCCCATTAAATAACGAGCTTTTTGTTTGGGCAGGTAGTCGGTATTCAAATCAGCCATCTCATACATTAATGGAATGGGTTCTCCTACACTCAATCCCCCAATGGCAATGCCTTCAAAATCTTGATCGGCCATAAACTTAGATGACTCGATTCTAAGATCTTTGTACGTCCCGCCTTGTACAATACCAAATTGATGCTGCTTGTGGCCATATCTAGCCTCTGTTTCTAGGAAATGCTTACGACCTCTTTTAGCCCATCGATGCGTTAAACCCATTGAGTTCTTCGCATACTCATATGAGCTTGGATAAGGTGGGCATTCATCCAATATCATCATGATATCAGAGCCTAATGTTCGTTGAGTTTCAACTACATTTTCAGGAGTAAACAGATGTTTTGAACCATCAATATGACTCTTAAAAAAGGCACCCTCTTCTTCTAGCTTTCGGTTCTCAGAGAGTGAAAAAATTTGGTAGCCCCCAGAATCGGTGAGAATTGGCTTGTCCCACTTCATAAACTCATGTAAACCACCAGCCTCATACATAATGTCCATACCAGGACGAAGGTATAAATGGTAGGTGTTACCCAAAATAATTTGAGCATGAATCTTTTCAACTAAGTCGTGCTGTGAAACTCCTTTTACGGTTCCTAGAGTACCTACAGGCATAAAAATAGGTGTTTGAATTACACCGTGATCAGTTTTTAATTCTCCCAGTCGGGCTTTTGTAGACGAAGATTCTTTTTTGAGGGTATACAAATTAAAACAGGTTCGTTTATGAAGGCTATTGGTAAATGTGTATTTTCGAAAACCTAACCAAATATGGTCATTGTTTCCTTTGAACAATTTAAAAAGATATAACGAAGTAATTTTCACCAGTTTGCTGGATTTTTTAATTCTGCTAGCTGGCTGGTTTTTCTATAATTCTATACAAGCAGAAGGGTTAACCGTAGTACTACAGAAAGTTCAAATTCCTGTACTAGCGTCTGGTATACTTTTATCAATCTTTTGGATACTAGTTTTCGTTCTAGCTGGCCTCTACAAGAAGCTCTACTTAATGTCGCGATTGGATGAATTCCTAAGTGTGCTTAAAGCGACTGTTACGGGGGTCTTAATACTGTTTTTTGTATTTGTGATGATGGACGTTGTTGAAAGCTACGACGAAAAAATGGCCTTGGTTAAATACTGGGCTCTGATTGTAGTGGCCATGTCGTTAAATCGATTTGTGATCAGATCGGTTCAAAAATATTATGCTCAACAGGGGAAAGGCTTACACAACACCGTCATAATTGGAACGGGTAAAAATGCGCGCATTGCGAAAGAAGATCTAGTTCGAAATAAAACTCTGGGTATGCATGTGTTAGGTTTTATTCAGGTGAATGGGAAGGTGAAAGAAGAAGATGGTGTTGAAGAGAAAGATATTATTGGGCATTTAGATGGTATCGAAGACATCATCGAGAAGTATAAAGTACAGGATGTCTTGGTTGCCTTAGAACAAGACCGAAGAACCGATTTGGTGAACATCATCAGTAAAGTGGATGTGCCAGATATCACTCTAAAGCTACTCCCTGATTTCTATCAACTAGTGAGTGGCTTCAACAAGACCAATCAGATTTTTGGCTTACCTATAGTTGAGATTTCTCCAGAACCCATGCCGCTATGGGAGCGAGCAACAAAGCGATTGATAGATATTGCGGTATCGATTGTAGCATTAATACTCTCCATTCCATTATGCATAATCGTAGCTATACTCATTAAAGTTGGCACTGAAGGTCCTGTAATTTATAGCCAAGTAAGAGTGGGCCGAAATGGGAAGAAATTCACCATATACAAATTTAGAACCATGTACTTGGATGCAGAATCAGAAACAGGGCCAACCTGGGCATCTGTGAACGACCCTAGAATCACCAAAGTGGGGTATTGGTTACGGAAGTTGAGAATTGATGAAGTACCTCAATTCGTAAATGTACTAAAAGGCGATATGAGCTTAGTAGGACCACGCCCTGAACGCCCTCATTTTGTGGAACAATTTACTCGAGAAATACCTCTATACACTCGAAGGCTTAGGGTTAGGCCGGGTATCACAGGCTGGGCACAGGTGAAATGGAAATACGGTAGCTCGTTAGATACAGTAAAAGAAAAAACTAAGTATGATCTCTATTATATTGAGAACATATCGTTAAAAATGGACACCAAAATCTTGATTATTACCATACTTACTATAATCAAAGGGAAGGGGCAATAGATGTCAAAAACGGCACTTATTATTATACCTACTTACAATGAAGCCGGTAATATCGGCCGAATGATTGACCGCCTTATGGGGCTAGGACATCCCGTTCATGTATTAGTGGTGGACGATGGCTCGCCTGATGGAACAGCAGAAGTTGTTAAAACCAAGCAAGGTCAGTATCAGGATAAAATTCATTTAATAGAACGCGAAGGTAAACTTGGTTTAGGAACCGCTTATGTACGAGGGTTTGAGTTTGCACTAGAGCGAGACTATGAGCTGATCATGGAGATGGATGCCGATTTCTCTCACCGTCCTGAAGATGCCTTAAAGCTCATTCAAGCCGTAGATAAAGGTGAATGCGATGTAGCTGTAGGCTCGAGATATAGTAATGGTATTAGTATCATAAACTGGCCATTGAGTCGCCTAATACTATCGTATGGGGCGAATATCTATGCTCGTACAATTACAGGGCTCCCCATTTTTGATACCACCGCTGGCTTTAAATGCTTACACCGAAAAGTGCTCGAAGCCATTCCGTTAGATAGGCTCAAATCGAATGGGTACGCCTTCCAAATTGAGATTCATTTTAGAGCTTGGAAAGCAGGCTTCACACTCAAAGAAGTATCTATTGTATTCCGCGAACGCGAAGAAGGTGTTTCGAAGATGTCTAAGGCCATAGTGCGTGAAGCTATATGGCGCGTGTGGGCATTAAAATTCCGTAGTTTATTTGGTGCACTTTAAGCGGAATAAATCTGTCCTTCTGTTTTCGAATACGTATATTTGACCACGAATTAAAAGACATTATTTATGCAGTATCTTGATTTTGAACAACCGATCGCTGATCTAGAAAAGAAGATCGAAGAATTAGAAAATTTATCTACCGTTGGAGATGGCATCCTCAAAAAGGAAATTGACAGCCTAAATAAAAAAGTAGATGCACTTCGGGAAAGTATTTTTGCCAATCTAACTAGATGGCAGCGCGTGCAATTAGCTCGCCACCCAGATCGCCCATATACCCTTGACTATATCTACAAATTTGTAGATGACTTCGTAGAACTGCATGGCGACAGATTTCATGCTGATGATAAAGCCATTGTAGGTGGTTTCGGTAGAATTGAAGGCCAAACGGTTATGGTAATTGGTCATCAAAAAGGAAGAGATACCGTAAGTAGAACCTATAGAAACTTCGGGATGGCAAACCCAGAAGGGTATAGAAAAGCCTACCGTTTAATGAAGTTGGCTGAAAAGTTCGATACACCGATTATCACACTCTTAGATACTCCAGGTGCATTCCCAGGGCTAGAAGCAGAGGAAAGAGGCCAAGCTGAAGCCATTGCTAGAAACCTTAAGATGATGGCCATGCTTAAAGTACCAGTGGTTACTATCGTGATTGGCGAAGGCGCAAGTGGTGGAGCGATTGGTATTGGTATGGGTAACGAAGTATATATGATGGAAAACACATGGTACTCTGTTATCTCGCCAGAATCGTGTTCATCTATTCTATGGAAAACTTGGGATTATAAAGAACAAGCTGCCGCGGTATTAAAGCTAACTGCCAAAGATCTAGAAGAACTGAAAGTGATTGACGGTGTAATACCTGAGCCTTTAGGTGGGGCACATCGCGATCCTGAACAAGCAGCTGCAGCTGTTAAAAAGCAGATTATTCAGAGCCTAAAACGCCTCAAGAAAATGAAAGCGGATAAGCTCGTTGAACAACGTATTGAGAAATACGCCGCCATTGGTGCTTTTGAAGTTGTAAAGTAATTTATGATCCAATTACCAGATCGGTCGCCGATCATTTCATACACCCATTCCATTCGTAGCCGCTATAGCGAAACGGATAAAATGGGGTATGTGTACTATGGTCGCTACTTAGAATACTTCGAAGTAGCCCGTACGGAAATGATTAGAAGCATGGGGTTGTCGTACAGTGAATTGGAAGAACAGGGGATTATGTTGCCTGTAATTCATGCAGAGCTAGAGTATAAAAACCCCGTGTATTACGATGTGGAAATGCAGATTGAAGTGCTTGTGTTTGAGGAACCCAGTGTGCGCCTTCAAACCTATTATAAGGTGCATACCAATGGGCAACAATCGCCACATGTAATCGGTGAAGTAACACTTTGTTTCATGAACGAAGAAACAAGACGTCCTTGTAGAGCCCCAAAGTTATTCTTAGACCAACTAAAAAAAGGGTAAGCTAGTTGTTGAATGCCACCATACACATAGAACATAAAGGGTTGTATGTGTTTGTGCTGTTCGCTTCTATGATACTCACCATTTTAGCCTTAGGCCCAGGAGTATTTGGTGTCGTAGATCCAGTGGCATCTATTCACAGCATTCAACACCAAATATTTAATATGGTATGCCATCAAGACCCCTTGAGGTCTTTTTCTGTAAATGGCGGTTATATGGCCGTTTGTTCACGATGTATAGGTATCTATGCAGGCTTTACGATTATTTGGCTAAGCATGCCATTGATAGCACGAGTGTTCAAATTAGAGAATGTGCCTTTTTTACAATTGTTTATAGGTGCTATAATGTTAAATTTGGTGGATGTTTTTGGTAACCTTATCCAATTTTGGACGAATACGGATGGGTCTCGATTTATATTTGGGATCATTTTCGGGGTGAGCACAGCTTTACTTCTGATAAATGAATTTTTTAAACAAAAAATGATAGAGGATTAACTATGGAAATGGAAAATGAAATGAACGAGCCAAGTTATTGGCCATCGGTTTTTTTAGCGGGTGTTATAGTCGCTTTTATTATGTCTGCATTAGGGCTAGGAAGTGGATACATGACATTAGGTTCTGAACCAACAGGGAAAACCTTCAGTGCAGCATCGTTCTTGGGTATTCTTGTTTGTTTGATTGCAGGGATAGCTGGAATCATCGCAACTCGCCATTACGCACGTGAGCATGACGTGACCTTCCCAATTGGGCGTGGAGCTTTAATCGGTTTCTTATCAGGCGTTACAGCTGTAACAATTAGTACACTAGTGGGATTACTTTGGACGGCCGTAATTGACCCAAACATGAACCAAGCGCTTTACGACTGGCAAATCATGAATATGGAAGCTGCGAATATGACGGAAGAGCAAATTGAAATGACTTTGAAGTTTACTCCAAAACCAGGTTCTATGATGGCCGTTCTTTCTCAGTTTGGGATTGGCTTAGTAGTAATAGGTATCTTCAACCTACTTACCGGTATGATTGGAGCTAAAGTATTCGCTTCAGAGGAATAATTAAGATTTAAATTAGAGACACAATAGATGAGTGAGCAGTTAAACACACCTACTAGTTCTATACCAGAATATGAAGAAGATTTAAGACCATGGGTAGAGCGTAATGGCTTTGCTCATTGGGCCATTGCAGTGCTTTGGTTTATCATAGCTTTCTTCTTATTTCAAATTATTGGAGGATTGATAGGTGCATTACTGCTCTTACCTGAGCTCATGCAGGCTGTTCAAAGTGGAGGCGATATCCAAGCCATAATATCGGCCAATTTGGATATCGCTTTTATAGGCAACACCGCTGGGCAGTTTCTAATTATCGGTTTGGCTTCCTACTACGTTGCTAAACTACATTCCATTCCGGGTAAACATCGCCAGTTTCTTAGGCTGCAACTGTCTCCCAACGTTTGGAAGATAACAGCCATCACCGCTATTCTTGTAGTGGTGATTATGCCATTCAACGGATTTTTAGGATGGTTGAATTATTTGATTTTCGACTCCTTAGTTCAAGTATTCCCATCCCTAAACTGGTTTGTGGAAACACAAGATTCGATGTCGGAAATGATTAAAGGCTTCATCGGGACTGAAAATGCCGTGCTTTTAGCTTTTATCCATATCGGTATAGTGCCATCCCTTTTTGAAGAGGTAATGTTTCGTGGCTATATCCAACGAGCTCTAGAAAAAAGTTGGGGTATTATGGCAGGGATTCTTATTTCAGGGATTCTATTTGGTATGTACCATATTCAGCCTTCCAATTTAATACCCCTTTCTGTATTAGGTATTTTATTCGCATACATCACCTATGTGTCGAATAGTTTAATACCCGCGATGGTTGCGCATTTAATCAACAATGGTGGACAGGTTCTTTATGGTTCAATGAATAAGGAATTCCTTGAAATGGAAATGACACGTGAGCTGGATATTTCCCCATTAATCATCATCGCGAGTATGATTTTATCCGCAGGATTGATTTACTTACTACGAGCGAATAAAAATAAAGAAGCTCAGCATGTTTAACGATCCCAAACCAAACGATATTGATAACTGGGTATGTGTACTAGAAAGAAGTACAAAGCTCGAAATTGAAATGGCGAAAAGCTATTTGTCGAATCTTAACATCCCGTCTAATATTCTTTCAAAACAAGATTCATCATACAGCTTAAGTGTAGGCGACATGTCGTATGCTTATCTATATGTGCCACAGGAGTTCGAAAAACAAGCTCGTGAGGCCTTGGCGTCTATCGATCAAGATGAAAACTCTGAGGAGGAAGGAGATAACTCTTGAGTGAATTATTAAAACGAGTACTCTTCGCTGTTCCGGCAGGAATTCTATTCATCTTTGCCATGTGGTACAGCAGTTTAGTATTTAGCCTAATGATAGTGTTCATTGGGGTACTCACACAGTTTGAGGTTATAAAGCTTTTAAACAAAGCGGGCACTCCGGTCGACAAAGTCTTCCCATTTACTATTGGTTTATGGTTGATGCTATTTCCCTATCTGCCCTTCGCATTTGAAATCGGTTTGGGGATATTTTTATTCTTTATATCCATTCAGACTTTCAACACCAAGCTTGAAAACTTTAATCATCTCACTGCCACGCTTTTTGCTGGGGTATACGCTCCATTAGGGTATCTTTGCTTGATGATGATTCGTGCTCTGGGTACAAATGAACAGGGCTTCGCATTAGCGCTTACTTTAGTGTTAATGATTTGGGGTGGGGATGTATTCGCCTACTTTGGGGGCAAAACTTTTGGCAAACGACCACTAGCTATTACCATTAGTCCAAAGAAGACTATTGAAGGTTTCCTATTCGGGTTCATAGGATGTACCGTAGGCTTAGCACTTTCTATTTATGCACTTCCTTTTGAGTCGCCCTTAAGCATGGGAACGGGATTACCACTTATTCTTTTGATTGGCGTGTTTGGACCTATTGGTGATTTACTTGAAAGTAAAATAAAGAGGAAAGCAGGGGAAAAAGACTCCTCAAATATATTGCCAGGACACGGGGGCTTTTTCGACCGATTTGATGCCCTAATTTTAGGAGCCGCCGCCATGTATATCTATCTGAATGTAATGGTAGAACTAGGTTATGTCGCGCTTTAAACTAAGTTGGGAAGTCAAAGAGCTATTCTTAAAAAATGTATTCACCATTGCACGTGGTTCACGGTCCTCGGTGCATAATGTATTCATCCACTTGCAGAAAGATGGAGTGGAAGGCATCGGTGAATCCTCTCCCAATAAAAGGTATGGCGAGAGTACCGAATTAGCCCTTCAGGAATTACAGGCATTCAATATCGATTGCCTGAATGATGCCACTACTCCCGATGATGTTGAAACTATACTGCAAAAGGAAGCCGCTGATATATCACCTTCTACACGCGTAGCGATAGAAATGGCATGGCTCGATTGGTGGGCAAAGTCTCAAAACCAACCACTGTGGCAGTTACTGAATTATGCCAAACCAGTAGGTCCCGTTTCGTCTTATACTATAGGGATTGATACCATTGAGGTGATGCAGCAAAAGATTGTGGAGGCCAGTGACTATCCTATCTATAAAATTAAGCTAGGAACTGATCACGATCGAGCCTTGATACAAGGAATCCGAGAGGTCACGGATAAGCCCATTCGTGTGGATGCTAATGAAGGTTGGAAAACGGTTGATCAAGCTCTGCAAGAAATTGAATTTTTAGCCAGTCAGAATGTGGAGTTGGTAGAACAACCCATGCACTCTTCGATGGTGGACGAGTTAAAAGCGCTTAAAAAACAGGCGAGCTTGCCACTGTGTGCCGATGAAAGTTTTACCGGCACCGAAAACCTTCACGAGATTGCCGAATGCTTTGATATCATCAATATTAAGTTGATGAAGATGGGAAGTGTAGTGAAAACGCGAAGAGTAGTAAAACAAGCGCATGATTTAGGACTTGAAGTGATGATCGGATGTATGATCGAAAGCTCCCTAGCTAATGCTGCAGGCGGACTCGTAGCTCTAAATTGTGAGTACGCCGATGTAGATGGTCACCTTCTAATCAGTAACGATCCATGGACCGGTTTCGGCCTAAATGCCCAAGGCCAAATTTCCCTTTCCAATGCCCCAGGTTTAGGGGTGGGGTAACTTACCCAACTTTCAACACATCTGTTTTTTAGCACTT
The DNA here is from genome assembly GCF_000375465.1 of Balneola vulgaris DSM 17893. Classification (NCBI taxonomy): domain Bacteria; kingdom Pseudomonadati; phylum Balneolota; class Balneolia; order Balneolales; family Balneolaceae; genus Balneola; species Balneola vulgaris. The sequence continues at coordinate 120,275 of NZ_AQXH01000005.1, read as the reverse complement.
TAAGTGTAACAAAAGTATAGTTCGCTCCTCTTCAAAAAAAGTTAAGAGTTATGGAGAGAAGGGGTAAAAACTGCATACTAAAAAAGTTTGAAGAGATATTTATAAAGCATACAGAGATTATTTTGAATTCTTTTAAGCTCACAATCTCAATAAAGATGATCACAGCACCCTAATAGATGTGCCTTATGAAGTCATTAAATTGAATCAGATGGAAAGAATCTAGGGAGGAGTTACAGTAGTAGTCGGTGTTGGGATAGGCTTAATTGGCACAGTAGTTTGTAGTATATCATAAATGTTATGAAATCGAATCCAAAGGTAATGAAGAATCTTAAACAAGTAATACTATATAATACGATTGGTATAGTAACATTTTCTATTTGTTTCGTTTTTATGAAGCATACAGAAATTGACTTTTTTAAAGATTATTTAGACTTAAGATATTTTGGATTAATATTTCTTTGTTCAATGATGGGTTTTACAATACCAAAATTGGTGGAAATGCAAAGAATACATCGTGAATCAGATGATAAATAATTTCAAGTGATGTTGAGTATTTTCTTTTTACCTCTCATCACTCTGGCCGTCCTATTTGGATTTGTGGTTTATGGCAGTCGCTATTTATTAACCCGTTTAATTATATAGCATGAACAATTTTCTTTGGGCACTGATCCTACTATTTCCGACAAACTTATTGGGGCAAAGTGATAGTCCAATTTCGGGGAGGACTATATTCGAAGATGAGTTAATTTATCCAAGTGATTTGGTAGTTGTAGGCGATTATTTGTTTGTAAAAGACCTGTTAGAGTCTACCGGAGAATATGGGGTTAAGACTTTCAGCCTCAAAGACGAGAAAAAAGTAAATGAATTTATAACGATTGGTAGGGGACCTTCTGAGTATCTCAATATTAATATTAGAAACGGACCTTTAGATAGAACTATTGAAATAACTGATTCAAGAAATAGAAAAAATGATATCTATTCAGTTGACTGCCTAGTAACAGTTGAGACGGGAAAAAGTATTTCAAAATGCTTGAAAGCATCAAGAAGAAATATGACATCACGCGAAGCAATCGTATTAAACGATTCTCTAGTTATAAACACCGCTTCAAGTGCAAAAGGGGTGATTTTTCTGAGCCTGGAAGGGAAAATATTAAATCATATAGACGAAATACCCACTGAGATTCTCAAAAAGTATAAGAACCCATCAGTTGCTGCAATGGTGATGGGCGGTTATTTAGTAGCGAATAAAACTCGTACTAGAATCGCGTACTTTGCGAAGTATTATGATCAGGTTTACTTTCTTGAAAACAGTGATGCTGGAATGGCAATCATCAAAGAATACCACTTTACACACTTACCTGAATTCATCGTTTTAAATGAAGGTGGAAGCAGTTATATGGAGCCATCCGATAAAGCTAAGTTTGGATATAAATCACCATATCCAACAGAAAACTATGTGTATGTATTGTATTCTGGGAAAACACTCGATGATGTAGAAGAAAGTGAAGATATTGAGTGGCGAGCCTATGCGAACAGAATAAAAATCTTTGACTGGAATGGGGTTGAAAAAGGAGAAATTCTAGTAAATGAGGTGCTCTCCTCGATCGCTGTTTCGACAGATAGTAGAGAAATTTACGGTGTTACAACAGACAGAGCATTGAACTCAAGCATTATAAAATACACAGTGAATTAGTTAGTGTACCTCTTCCCATTTAGAGAATAGCGCTTCAAATTGAATTAATTTCATCCACTTTTGATTAGCCTTATATTCGATAAAAATTAAAGGCATTCAACTCATGAACATACTCATCACTGGCGGTACAGGATTTATTGGCAAGGAATTACGAGAAGAACTGCTTAAAGAGGGGCATTCTTTAATTATCGTAACTCGAAGCCCCAAAAAATATGAAGATGAAGCGGCTTCGAATCAGAAGTTCATAAGCTTAGATGATGATAACATCGTGAGTACTATGGAAAGTTGTGCGGTGGTCATAAACTTAGCAGGCGAGAGCATCTTCGGGCAACGATGGAATGATGAAGTAAAGCAGCGGATCTACGACAGCCGAATTGAGACCACCCGTGCATTGGTTGAGGCCATGGCTAAAGCTAAAACAAAACCAGAAGTGTTTATATCCGCCTCAGCATCTGGAATCTATGGAGATCGAGGCGATACCCTATTAGATGAAACAGCGGAGCTTGCCGATGATTTTCTAGCTATGGTGTGTAAAGATTGGGAGGCAGAGTCGCAGCGAGCTACAGCTATGGGGGTTAGAGTTGTGAACCCACGTATTGGAATCGTATTCGAAGAAGGGGGAGGAGCGCTTGAGAAAATGCTTCCGCCTTTTAAGATGTTTGTGGGCGGACCTATAGGCAACGGCAAGCAGTATATGAGCTGGATTCACAGAAGTGATTTAGTGCAAGCCCTGTTATTCCCTATTCAGCAAAAAGAGTTACAAGGCCCCTATAATGTGGGTGCACCTGAGCCGGCAACCATGAATGAAGTAGCGGAAACACTCGGGAATGTGTTAAACCGACCGTCTATATTCAGAGTGCCGAAGATGGCCTTAGAGGTGGCTTTTGGAGAAGCTGCTAAGCCCATAACCGATAGCATTCGCATGGAGCCAAAAGCACTGCAGAAGGCAGGGTTTACATTCCGATACGAATCCCTCGAAGAAGCCCTCGCTGATATCACAGGTAGATAATCAGAGAAGCTTGGGAAGTAGATATTCACTTTTTACTTCTTTAAGAACGTAGTGTGATTTGAAGTCTCTATATAGACAACTGCATCAAAATGCTTTTTGATATCGATATCATAAAATTGTGTCACCTCTTGGGGCCTGGAGCCAATCGAACGAAACCCTGCACTTTGGTTTAATAGTGGAATACTTTCGGTTGCTCTGAGATCCAGCATAAAGTTTTCATAGCTACTTTTTGAAAAGAAGTATTCATAAGTGCCTACATGGGGAGGATGAACTTCATAGGATGACTTAGGGCCATATGCTGAATAACTTCCTGTTTTAAAAGTAAAACCAAATCCTACGTAATCCTCTCCATACCATTGGTTAAGGTATGCCCCAGTTTTTCCACCGGACTTCGTAATATGAGTGTTATCTGCGGAGATAATTATTCTGTTTGATTCAGCGTTGTTCTCCACAATCCATCGGATATTCTCAGCCATATACTTATCTCTGCTTTTTGCGTGCTCCAAATTGAACTGAAAAGCTAAACTCTGCATAAAAACATTCATGTAATGCACTATAGTCTCAACACGGTTTGGAGGTGCCGCTCGAAAGCTTTTCCCTTCTAAATAATGCAGCAGCTTATCGGATTTTTCATAGAGTGAATTATTCAGTTGTCTCAACTTCAGTGCTTCTTCGTAGAGCTCACTAATAAATTCTAATTCACTGCTCGCTACGGAATCATACTTAGTGGCGAACGCTTTAACAGCCTCTAAAGCAGACCACCCATTTTGCATGTCATAGCCTCTAAACTCAATTCTTTTGCCATGTTGTTCATTATAATTTCTCAACCACTCGATAAGGTCTATCATCTCCTGAGTTTGCCAACTGGGATAGCTTAGTTTAGTTAGAACCTGCTCGATGTCCCCTTGTCCATAGAGCACATAATTGTTGATATAATCGGCTTCTACAGTGGGCATTTCTAAGGCGAAGAGAGTAAAGCCTTCGTGTTCTACAAGGTATCGTAACATGCGGAGTTTAAGGCGATATATGGAAGAAGAACCGTGTGAGTTTTCACCTAATGCCACAATTCGGGCATCGCCAACAATATCTGAGAGCCCCGATAAATCCCGTTTTTGTTGTACCGTATTCATTTGAAATGGGATGGCTTTTTCATTCAGCGAAGCGATCTCGCCGTTGGTGGGTTCTCTAAAATTAGGGGCATCCTCTCCATATTTAATTCCACCAATCTTAACCTGTACTGCATCAAACCAAAAGCTTCCACTTCCTGAAGCAACCAACGCTATGAGCACATTATCTGATTTTAAATTCTCCGGCAAAAATGTGTTAAGCGAAACAACTTCCCAATTATTCGAAATTATTGCATGATCTACAGTAGCAAGGACATTCCCTTCTGAGGGATCAAATATCATTAAACTTAATTGAAGGGAGTCTGTTTGATGGGCTTTTATAAATCCACTTATGGAGATTGATTCACCAGCTATCAATGCTCCGGGAATAGATAAAAGTGTATAGGTCTCCGCATTTCTCTGTGTAATAAAAAGACTCTTGTTCCCAGACTTACTAACAGTGCTATCTAAATAAGCGGTGTATTGTTCTCCTTCTCCCTCAATGGTCCATTTGCGTGGCTGAGATTTATAGACTCCATATTCAAAATCTGTATTCCAAAAATATTGAGCTTGAACGCTATCAATTGCTCCGCAAAGAATGATTAAAAAGAAGAATGAAGGTATGCAGAGCTTCTGAGTTCGATTATTCATGCCTTTTTATCAAATGTTTAAATTCACCCCTAACCTAACCATGCATGTTGGACAAAAATAGAATGATTTTAGCCTCATCGAAGCTAAAAATCTTGGTATTGCTTAGGTAAAAAGCCGGTCTGATTTTTAAAAGTCCGGGTAAAATGGCTGTGATCTGAGAAGCCACATTCATGGGCTATGTGAACAAGTGAGTTGTTCGACTCTTTAATCATCTTTAAAGAGCGATCAATTTTGATTTTCCTCATATACTCGCCAAAAGTTGTGGAAAAGTATTTTCTGAAATTCCCAGAGATAGTAACTGGATGAACACCGAGTGTATCGGCAAGTAACTGCAGGGATAGCTGTTGATTCCAGTTGTCGTTAAGGATTTCTCGCAGCACAGGGACCCAGCTCGGAGGAGCATCACTCTTTTTTAAAAAAGAAGCACGATTCACTAATTCCAGTAAAAGGATATTAACGGAATCGCGCGAATATGAATCTTGGAGAAGGACCTCATTAAGAATATTCAATAAGAAGAATTTGCTAAAAAGATGATCCTTAACGGCGGCACTAATCTGATGTTCTTTAAGATCATATTTATTTAAAAAGGCCTCATCGAATTCAACGCTTAAATGTTTTGAAGGAAAGACTTGATAGATATTTTGGTGAGGCTCGTAGGCATGATAATAGTTAATGCTACCACAAACTCGTTCTAGCTGTTTACCTTTTCTGTTTTCAATATTCCCACCTTTCAACACAAAACTAATTTGTGGATTCTTATGTGCATGCCACTTGCCCGTTTCTGTAGGCTCAGGATATTCCGTTATCGCAAAGATTAAATCTTGAAGAAGATAAGTGGTTGACTCAGGAGCAAGTGATTGCCCTTTATCTAAAATACAGTTGGTGAAATCTATCACGGATAATTGCTAAAAAATGATTGAAGAAGGGTTGCCATACGAGCAATATCTCGATTAGTTCTGCATCTGCTAATGGCCCTTTTACAACTCATAGTCACCCGACCGCCCATTCTCCACTAAACCCTAAAACCGATCGCGGTTGCCGATGCCACTGAATCGGGTGTTCACCACGTTGTTAAGCAGTGAGCCAAAACGGTATCGGAATCCAAAGCTGATGCCGGCTTCATAATTAGTTTCGAGCTGCCTACGCCGTAACAGCACTTCCTCTAGGTCGGCGCTTCCTTTCGGGAGATTAATCTGATCGTGGATGAGCTCAAGCGAACCCCCTATTTCTACGGAAAGTCCTTTGGTGATTCTAATTTCAAACTCCGCATCAAATTGAAGGCTATAGAGAGAAGTTTCGTGTAGGTACTGCGATGCGTCGACTCCGATTTCAATTCCACCCCAAGGCTGAACCACTCGATAGTCGGCATTGAGAAGGTGTTGAGGAAGTCGTTCTTCGATTTTGTTGTAGATGGTGGTGTCGCGATAGGTGATGTGCGAGGCGCCCAAGCGATAGGCTACAGTGAGCTGTCGGCGATTGGCCTCGCGATAAGGGTAGAGGCTCCATTCTACGGCGCCCATGAAACGATAGCGCCAAGCCACATTCGAGAACGTGGAGGTAAGAACATCGCCAGAAGCCCCAACCGACCAATGTGGAGAGATGCTTTTTACAGCATAACTGGTAAATCCATTTCTTCGGGTGGTACTCGAAATGGTGCCTTCCTCACGTTCAAACTGGTCGTAGTTGTAGTTGAAGAAAGGGCGGAGCTGAAGCTTCCATTCCTCAGTCACACGGCTCACATACACTCCATAGCGGCTGTCGAAAGAACGCTGTTTGGATTCAAAATCGGCGCTTCCATCGGCATAAATCTCGATGGTCCAATAGTTCCAAGGATCTTTTGTGATCTGCACTTGGTCAACGGCGTCTAATTCGGAAGGCTCGATGTTTAAACGTAGGCGATCTCGCATGGGAGTTTGCATTAAATAGGGCACAAGAGCGGCTTCAAGGGTTTGGAGGAATCCTGTTCGCTCTTCCGCCTCGGTTGCATTGGCTGTGGTATTGAAGACCGTTGTGAACTCCAGTCCTTCGAAGATGCCTAAGCCAATGAGGTCCATGGTTCGTGCCTCGCCCCCTGATCCCGTATCCTCTCGGGTTACAAGAACATGCACATCGGCAACTTCCCGATCGCGGACATGGTCTAGATACGGCATCTCTTGCCGAATGAAGTTCTCGTCGCAGAAGTTACAATCGAGGAAGAGGGCCAGTCGAGTTGGGGGCTGCGTATCGACCTGCTGTGCCATAACTGTACTGCTTGCAGCACTTATCCATAGAAGTGCTAGCAGGCACACGGCTGTTGAAGTAGTTAAGGTTCTCTTTATGAAATGGTATAAAAGGGGTAGTAGCGATGAATGATGCATAGGGCTTAGACTGAAGGAGAACGATGGGCCGACAGCTCTAGGCCGTATGGGATAACCGAGGTAATAGAGGCATAAACTAGATGCGGCATGGTTCTCAACTAAGGGTGAAAACGACCTGATTGATAGCTGTGCCAACCACTGCTAGGGAGGAACAGCTCAGGTTCTCATAATTAGGGGAAATAACGGATTAATTTTATTGTCCACAAGCCCATGTGCAAACCCCGCAAGTGCTTGTGTGATTGGAAGAGTTGAAATGAATACTTTGAAGAACAGTTGATTTTTTGAAGTCCCTAAAGTTGCTCTTTCGGCCATTTATAAGCTGTCCAAACAATAATCGCAGTTAATATAGATTCGACTACAGCTAGAAACACATAAAAGCTATACCAAGGGGTAAGACTTCCAATAGCTATCAATATCATCATAATGGTGAATAGGGCTCCAAATACCATATTTAGTACTCTATTTAAAGCTGGTTTTAGAAATAGTGACAGCGAAATCATGAGTGGAGGAATAACCATAATTAAGGAAGCGATAAATAAGAAGGTAGGTGAGTTTAGAACATTATCGCCGCTAATTAGGCTGTTTACTTTATCGGGAGTATATAACTCGAAATAATCTCCATATAGATAACAAAAAGTAGCAGAAGTCCACAAAGCAGCGATCTTCAATTTTGTATTGACTTCGAAATCCTTCATACGTTTAAATATTAGCTTCTATGAGTTGATTGAACACTCGTGTCACACGCTGTTTTTGATAAAAGGTTATGCTTTAAATAGTAGTGCAAGATTTTAGGACGATTTTTATTCATTGAAAACTTCTTTGGGGATGAAGTCCCATCTATCAATCGTTTCAGAACCAAAAAAGTCTGTTCTCATTTTGAATGGTACTGAATTCGAAACTGAATCTAAATTACTTTCAGAAAGTGAACATAAAGGTTGATTGAACTTCTGTAAACTATTGTCATTCGCAAATGATAAATACCCGTTCATACTTTCGGTTACAATTCGGTTAAACGAGTTTGGATCCGAATCTGAGTCCCAATAAAGTGCAATATTGATATTTTTAAATTTATCTGGATGTAATTGCTTGTACCAGCTTTCAACTTTGATATCAATCGAATCGATAGGTGAGAATTCTCTTCTGAATAAAATAGAGTCTGATCTTTGAAGGTAAATGTGAATCCAGTATTTGTAGGGATTAAAAGGAGGTGGTACTCCTGGGTACTTTGTTAAATCACTGGATGCCATTTTCAAGGAAATTACCTGATTACCTACTGGATGATTGACCTTATACCGAACACTGTAACCATCAACTTGGAATAAGCTATCAAGTGGTAAGTTCATCAAATCTCTTAATTCTGAAATATTTGCATCAATGAAGGGCAATTTTTCAAATGAGCCAAGCAAGTAAAGCTCGTTTTTACAAAAGATCAGATTATTACCTTGTTTTGAAGAACAAGAAATGAATAAAGAGGAACAAAATAAGAAGAGTAAAATTTTTTTCATTCACTCGAATTGAAGTGTAAAAGCCATATAACGACCCCGCGAATAACCTGACCGATTGCTGTTGGTACGGGGTCCGTTTGATTCGAAGAACCGCGAAGCGAAACGCTTGTTATAGCACCACTTGCCAAACAAACACAGCGTATAGAATTAACAAAATTGGAGCACAACCTGCACCACCAGAATTACTTAATTCTACTTCTTTCCATTCATTATTTCTTTTGAAATCATTTAAGCCATGACGGAATTGCTTAAAAATATCTTTCACCTGTTCAGCTGAAAGGTTTTGTGAAATGGACTGAAAGTGTTTTCCGTCAATTTGATATTCAACAAGGAGTTTATCTGGTAAACTTCCAGCAGCTTGTACAAAACCATTTTCTGCGTCCAAAATCACAAAACTGCCATTATTGTCTTCGATCTCATCAATGGCTTGATTTATTTGTTGATCTGTAGGCTCAGATATTTTCTTTCCGTGACTGGCTGATAACTTCATTACTTAAATTAAGTGTTATAACGACCCCGCGTTTAACCTGTCCGCCGGCAGGCAGGGCGGCGCAGGTTCTCGGTTTTTGTTGAAGTAACGGATTAATTTTATTGTCCACAAGCCCAAGTGCAAACCTTGCCGAAGGATGTCCGCCTCTTGGCGGATCCGACTTGATTCGAAGAACCGCGAAGCGAAACGCTTGTTAGGCATTTTTTGCCTTTTGATAAAACATGTGAGCTTTTTCCGTTTGGTCGAGAACATTATTTAAGAAAGACGCCATTTCGAAATTCGCTTCAGATGAATCTGGGTTTATTTCCAAAGCTCTTTTATAAGAATTCAAAGATTCTTCTAAAGGTATGCCTATTTCAACATCTATGAGCTGGAGTAAATCTCCTCGTAAAATCCAGAGTTTTTCAGAATTTGGATAATCTTTGACAGCTTGATTAATAAGCGAAATGGTTTCTTCTGTTAGTTCAGAAGACTTTCGTTTTTGAAATTCATTTATGTATTCAAGCTCAGTCATGTTTTAAAATGCATAACGACCCCGCGTTTAAGCGGCGAGTCTGGTTATTAAAATTAAAGACCCGAACCACGTTCGAGTCCGCTTGAAACGCTTGTTAGGTTGCACGGTACTCTGCATAAACAGACTCATCCGGTCTGTAATACTCACAATCTACTGCTTGGTTTGAGGGAAAAGTTTCTTTCAGAAATTTACAGAAAATAGGCCTAATACGTTTAGTGTGATAATCTTTATTTTTTGCATGGTACCTACAAAGAAAGCAATTCTTTATTTCAGTCTCTTTCTCATGAGCCCTAACTACGTTCTGCACATAAGTATAATTTTCATAATTGTTTTCAAGATCAACAATTTTAAAATCTGAAATCACATCGTTTTTTAGATGTCTTTTTAACTTTTTAAGCTTTGTGTCAGTAAGAATAGACTTGCCAGACTTGAAAACTTGAAATATATCTTTAGAAGTAGGGCAGTTACCGTCACAATCAATTTCTTGGGGTTCACTTTTGCTAAAATTGTGACGAATGATTTTTTCATTTTCTAATTCAATTCTTTTTGAAGTAAAAAGCTTCAGGTCACTTTCTTCATTAACTAAGAATTCAAGGATTCTATTTCCGCTATTCACTTTATTTTCTTCAGATTTGTGAGTAACAGCGATTTCGACATAGATAGACTCACCAGTTTTCTCATTAAAAATTCGTACATCAGGAATTAAATTTCTATCTCTTTTTTCAAGTTCTATTTCGGTAAAATAGGAAGTAAGATCAAAGTCTTGAACTTGTTGCCCTAAATCACAAGTAATATTGAAGTCATCTTGAAAATGTTTGCAAATTTGTTTTTCAGAATACTCAAGTATAAATGGTCTATTCTTTTTTAAACATGACCGATAAAGTCTATAAAAAACTGTTTTAGAAAGTTTATGAAGGTAAGTTTCATAGGAACAATCTATTTGTTCCTTATGGGCAAAATGTTTTCTTCTAATTTCACCTAACCGAGCAATCAGTTCATTGCCACAATTCACACAATAGTATGTATCTAACTTTATATTACGCTCAAGTGATGTAACTTTAACAATTCTCCCCTCACTATCTTTTGCAAAACTATATTGAATCATATCTCTTTTCTGAATTCTTGTGCAACTTAAGGACCCGGCGTTTAACCTGTCCGCCTACTTGCAGAACTGCGCGGGGTCGTAGTATTTAGTTGAAGTAAGTAATTTATTTTATTGCATACAAGCTTAAGTGCACAGCTTGTCGAAGGATGTCAGCCGGCTGGCGGTTCCGACATAAAATGCCTTATTATACACCTCTGATCGAGCAGGCCACTAGATGAGGAATACAGAGATCTGCTTTCTGATTAGGAGAAGAACTTAACATCTAGGGTTGAAAAACTACGTGCCCTTGACAATGTCTTTTTCAAAGATGTTATAACCTTATATCGTGCCGCCAATAGAAGTCGCTATAGTGTAGGCTATAATAAATGCAACGATAAACGATATAATAGCTGCTTTTTTGTCCATATGGGTGACTTTAAACTTTAATAAATCTATAAGAGGGGACTCTGACGTTTGATAATTATCATCCATGGAAAGCTCATCAAATTGAATATCAAAAGCAGCACAAATACAATTAGCTGATTCTGGTGATACAACGCCCGTTTTTTCAATTCGTTGAATGGTTCTCAAACTAATTCCACTTGCTTCAGCAAGATGGGACTGACTCCAGGCATTTGATTGTCTAAGCTGTTTTAGTTTTGCATTATCCAGTTTCATGATCTCTATGATTTTTCCGGTATTAAATTTTAAAAGAATATCATGATAAATCACTAGATTTGATACGAAATCTATATGACAATACAACGTCATTACAGCATTATGTGCGTAACGGTTTGGTAAATAAGCGGCGTAGCTAAGTCATTGAATGTAAGCAACTAAACGCAACCGCAACCGCTTAATTTGCTTGTTATAGAGCTATTGCATGCTTTCCCATTCATCTGGTACTAAAGCTGGAGGTTTAGTCCAGGGCTCTTCTACTATAGAATTTTGGAACCATTCATCACGAAGATTTGCATGTTCTGTTATGATAATTTGGAAACTTGGACATTCATTTGTTACAAAACTATATAAGATCTCAAATAACCTACGTACTCTATTGATGTCTGAATCACGTTCTGTTTCTTCAATCGAGCCTGATGCACTGTTGTAAACTTGCTCTGAAGGAAAATAAACCTGAGTTGGTTGATCTAAAAACAAGAAGGAGGGTATAGGCCTGTTGTTCTTTGAAGAAAAATGATGGATTGCTAGCAATGCGCCTATATGATATGCAAGGTGATTGGAAGCACCACCTGTTTTTTGCATTGGTACTGGACGATCTGGTCTGTCAACTACAATAGTCAAATTTTTGAAATCAAATCTAAATGTATGTTCGGAAAACTCTGCATCTAAGTCTTTCACATAATTATCAAGTCGTGATGAAATAATACTTAAAATAGAGGTTAATCTATCTTCGGAATTATCAGTTCCAATTTCAGATTCTATTGCATCAATCTTTTGTTGAATAATTTCAATATTTCTAATTAAGTCAGATTTATCATCAATAGGATTGTAATTCTCCAGGAATAAACTAATTCTACCTATTGTTTTTGCAGCAGCAGCATTTAGATTGTCCATTTGAGCAATTGTTTCATTTGCTGAAATCGCTGAAGCTAATTCTTCTTCTTTACTTCTTACATTTTGATTTAGTTCTTGAAGTTTTTCCTCTAAGCCAACTATATATTCATCTAAGTTGGGCTTTTCACCCGCAACAGTTTTTAGTTCTTCCTCTAATGAGGCTAACTCATTTAATAGTGCATCAGCAATTGTAGATTCTAAATTTAAATTTTCCGGTGCAAATGGCCATTGCCACTCCCCTTCATTATTATATGGAAGGGCATTGATAGATTGAAGTCTGCTGTACTGTTCTTCGGCCTCAGTTGTAAAGCCAGCTGTTTTTTCTAAAAAAGATTGAGTAGTTCTTAGGGTTTCATTCAATTCGCTCTTCTCTTTTCGCAATTCTCTTAATTCATTTTCAAGAATTATGATATCTTGAGCATTACTTTCAGGAATTGGTGTTGGTTTCCAATCCATTAAATTTTCCAAAGTACTAATTGCATGATTTGCATCTTCTGGCTGATAGGTATTAGACAATATTCCAACTTGCTTTGCTTCAGATAGCAATCCGTTAATTCTTACATCAATTTGAGTATCAAATTGTTCTTTTTCTTCGAGTCTTTTTTCGGCAATTTTTAATTCTCTTCTCAGTGATCTCAGTTTGCTCTCTAATTCTAATTTACCTTTTGGTGAAACCCCCAAAAGAATTGGTAGAGTATCTTTAATTGATTGTGGTATATAGCTTTCATTTTGCCGATAAAAAAGTTGATCCTTATTTGCTATCAAATTTTGTTTCTGAAATAGATAAAACGGAGTATGTTTAATATTGGGTTTATAAGAATCACGGCTATGAGAACTAGATACCTCGGTTTGATAAGATGGGATTCCTAATTTATTTGAAAGTAGTGATACAACTGTTTCATCATCAGAATTTTGTTCTAACGTTTCGAATGACGGGGGTTCAATATCATTACCCCGTCTAACCATGGCCTTTGAGCAACTAGAAGCAGTAGCAGCAGGAGTCGGCTTAGCAATTAATATTTGTTCGTTTTGGAATTGAAATAATACTGCATACCAAGATACTTTATCCCTAATTGGTCCCTCTGGAATATTAAATGTACTTCTACCCATGCAATATTCAACAATCTCAGACAATGCGGACTTTCCAGTAGATGATCGACCTGTGATTATATTTAGACCATTCACTTGAAACTTTATTCGTCTGATTTCACCTGAATGACTGTATAAAATTATTTCTTTTATATTCATGGTTTGACCCCTAAAGAAGTATAGATAGTTACTTTATCATTAATTTTGCCAAATTTTTTCCCAATTAGTTTAGCTGCCTTTTGACAGTCCTGTGTATCTTGGCTCCCCTTTATTGTTTTCATAATCCCATCTTCATTTAGAAAAATAGAACCATTATCGTCGACTTCTATTGAATTACATTTCATTAGGAAGGCCAAGGCTTCCATTGAGTAAGGTAAAAGACCCCGTGTTCTTTGTGCAAAGTTTACTCTGATTTCAGGATATGCTTCTAATATTTTTGTAAAGTATGATCGATTATTATCGAGAACTTGATCCCTTGTTCGTTTATGCAAGCAAAGAGGTAATATTAAAAGTGACAGAGAGTAGGGCATTGATTCACTTGTTTCTTGGTAATACCCTTTGATCCCTCTTGCTAATACTAATCCGCAAAATGCAGGGTTAAATAAAGTCCGTATTTCTGGAGGCCTAACATCCCAATCTTTCATTTTTCAACCTCATCCAATATTTCTTTTAATCTTTCCTTAAAGTGAGGGTGCCAAAATACTCTGGGAGAGCTTTCATTTGCCAAAATGTGATAACTGCCCATATGGACAAATGTCTTTGAAACCTTTGGGCGAATTCTAAAGTTTTCGTGATCACTAGTAGATATTTGATTTATTAATTTTCTAGCGGTTGCTTGGATTACTTTTTCAGGTGTATTCTCTTCTAATTCTTCAAAAACTATTTCTTTAAGTCGACTCCATTCATCTATAAGCCTGTCATCATATGCCTCTAATTCTCCATTTAATTCTGCAAAATTACGTATCCAAGAATTTCGTTGTTGGAAAGCACGGTAGTAATCTAAAATAGCTCTAGTAATTCTATCAGACTTAAGACCAATAATTCGCAACTGTTTTACAAAAAGTCTGTCATCTGCATCCGGTGATATTTCTTCCTCAGGCTCTGCAAATTCAAATTCAATTGGGAGATTCTCAAAATGGTAATTTTCTGCTATCAATGATAGTTTCCCAGAGACTTCCTCAACACTTATTGGTTCGTTTCTATTTCCTGTTAATAAATTTATACATTCATTAAGCCACCATCCTTCAAGGTTCTCATATACCTTTTCTCTAAAATTTGGTCTAACTGTTCTTAATCTCTGGTTTATTATTTTTTTAGGTATATCCTGTATGCGTTCTTGTGAATCAAAAATTGTTATGCAACTAAAGAAATGATTAAGATTATCCTCTGGTATATTGTCTATTAGTTTATAGATACTTTTTAAAGTTTTGGATTCAGATCTTTCCAGAACGGTTTTCATTTCATTAGCATAATCAGACCTTCGTTCTGAATTTGGGAGAAACATTTTAAGAACTGCCCCTTCAGGAATTTTGCCGGTTGTAAATAGAAAAAAAGACAGGTCATTTTGTGAGAAGGCACTTTTTTCATTTTGATAATAATTCAACCAGATCCTCACGGATTTCCAGAAGTCAGGCGATAGATCTGATAGTGAATCTCCTACTGCCTTATGTTTAAGAGAGGCTAAAATTTTTCCTTCTTCAGGATCACTAAAATCAATATCATCATCTTTTTCAATGAAACAGACTGTACTCTCATTTAAGTTGAATGTCTGTAGCAAAGCGAATCGAATTTGATATATATAACCAAGTGCTTGTTCAGCAGCAGAGTATAAATTCTCAGAAGCCATGGATAGAGATTAGTTTTCTATAAATATGTAATCAATCATATTAATTATTGAATTACTTATCTGAAATGATTTTTGGTTCAAGTTTTTTAGCAGTATATCATCTACAAGGTAAGTATTTGGGGTTTGCACAAATAGACCACAATCCCATCATCCCCACACCAAAACAGAAAGCTTTCCCTCACTTCCAAGGTGCAGTTTTCCCCTCACCGATTTGGCTAATGTAATGATTTATCCCTTTAAATCAATACTTAACAGGGAGGTAAAGAAAAGTGGTATATCCTACTCTTGCTTAATGATGGTCCAGCAACGAAGGCCTTCGCGTGTTTGTGCAATCAGCTCCATCTCTCCATCACCGTTTAAGTCGGTAATCAAGGGGAACTTCATCCCTGACGTTGGAAGGTCGTAGATGCGTTCGCCGGTAAGTACTTCCCAAGCGAATAAACGACCAAACTCAGCCAAGGCGATCACATCATCATTCCCATCTTGGTCGATGTCGATGATGGAAGGATGTAGGGTTTTGGAAGCAGGTTGGCCTAAGGTCTTGGTTAGCTTTAGCGAGCCATCGGGACTGTACATAAATACCGATCCATTTTGGCTAATGGTGCTCACTAAGTCGTTGCGGTAAAAACCAGTGCTGTCACGAAGCAGTACGTTTTCATGCACGCCTACCGAATGCAATGCATTATTGGCTACATACATCGACTTCACCGATACCGAATCCATTCGCACGAATGTACCTAAGGAGTCGGAGATGCTTGGGTTTTTCCCAACGCTGTAAAGATGTCCGTCGATGCCCGCACCCCATACATTGTTGTTAAATACTACAGGGGAACCGCTAAAGCCCGCGTTAATAAACTGTGGGTAGCCCGGGCGAGTAGCTCCACTTCGTAACCAACTATGCACAATGTTTTGCGAGAAAGCCCAAATCGACCATACGTCATCTACTCTTTCAAAGGTAGGAGCGGAAGTGATAACGGCATTCACTACTTGCGGCCAACCCGTTACATTTTCGCCTCGGCCATCAATTACATGCACTTGGCGGTCTTCGGTAGCTACAATAATTTCAGGAATTCCATTTCGGCGTACATCGGTAACTACTATTGGGGCACTAATGCGCTGCCCGATTTCAATTGGGAACTTAGGCAGTAAGGAACCGTTTTGGTTCCAAGCAAAAATCTTGGTGCCGGCACCTAACATCACAATCGGTTGGTTGTTGCCATACCAGTCGTAGAGTACCGGGCTGCCAACCGGAATGCTACCATCGGTGCTTGCTTCAAGTACGATGGTGCCATCGCCTGCTACGGCGTAAATTTCACCTTGAGTGGTGGCATAAATAATTTCTTTGGTGGCGCTTCCAACAATATCCCCAAGAATAGGAGTACCAGTTAACTCACCATTGTTAAGTGGACTTACCCACAGTTCTTGGTAGGGCTGGGTGAAGCCTTCTTCGGTAGTGGTTTTCAAGGAAAAATCGATGGAGGAGTCGTTGAGCTTACGCATGGTAAGGTGTATCACATCAAAGCGGTTCAACAGTCCTAGTGCGGCGTTATCTTTCAGTAAGAAAGGTTTTATGAATTGCTCAAACTCAGACGTCTTGGCCCACACAAAACCACTTACATCGGTGGGGAGGTCTTTGCGTAGTTCGGTATAGGATGAATTGTAGTACATCACGCGGCGCCTTGCACGATCGGCTTCCACACTTTCCGATAGCCCACGGCGCTTCGAGATCACCATCACATCGCCGGAAAAGGAGATATAAAATTCTTTGAAGGTGCATAATTCCGATCCAATCAGGGAGGCAAGAACCGAACTGCTAGCATAGTAAGAGTCGCCTTGGCGGTCAATGTAGCCTTCGGTGGCTAAGTCATACAGTCGAGCTCTAAGTTCGCCTTTCTTGGTCAACTTCCGCATGAATAAAAACTCACCACTTGATAGCAGTCCTGATTCTGGAAAGGCTTCAAAACCGAATTCGTCGCCTAAGGTGTTGGCGATTCCGGTAAATTCGGTGGAGTTGTTCAGGAGTAGGGAATCGAGGCGAGTTACGCGGTCCTCAGGTTCTTGAGGGGTCATGTTCGGGGCTTTGCGCAAAAGGGCAAAAGCCGCGGCATTACTGGCAATATAACGATCTAAGGAAAGGGCCGAGTTTTTATAGGCCACGGATTCTACTAGAGGAGATCGAGTTTCTTCAGAAAGAGTGATTTTGCCTTCAAGGGTGAACTTGGCTTCGGTGGAATCCGCATTGTTGCTAAAGAACAGCGTTGCGGGATTCGTGCCCGAAAATGCTTTGTATACCGATGGACGAAAGGTGACATTGGTAAACTGCTCCACCCAGCCATCAAGACGAGGGGTGTTCATAATGAGTTGACCGGGTGCCGGTTCAGTGGGCATCTGCATGGAAGGCGCTAAGCCTAAGTAAGACCGTAAGGCCGATTCTAAGGCCCAACTGCTAGTGGAAATGACCAACCAATCGTTTACTTGCGCTATGAAGTATAAATTGTTGGCTTTAGAAATTTTGTGAACCATCACCTCATTGAAGGTATAGTAGTTTTGAGCCAGGGGTTGGTAGTACTGGCTTACCCATTCTTCGATGGGTTGCTTGGATTCGGTAATCCAAATGAGGTCGGTGGTCATAGAAGTGGACGGGTGGATTGCCACTCCTTTAAGAGAAATAGTGCGAAGGAGGTCGCCGTCGAAGGCGGATATCTGCTGAATCGAACTCTCAGTAATATCCTCTAGCAGCGAAGCATATTCTGTTTGGGGAAGAGAAAATGGGGTTACGTCAGATTGCGGTACGATCAGAAAACTGGCTTCATCGGGTACCAAGGCTGTCCAAGGTTGATTACCTACGCCAGAACAGGCATTAAATAGAATGACGATAAATGATGTAATTAATAGCTTATACGCACCTTGCATAAATGGATTTAAACCGCCTTTTTTTGAATATTAAGATTGTATTGGCTAATTCGCTTTATAACAAAAAGTTCCCAACCCAATTCTTTTAAAAGTAACATTTTTTTGCGCTAAATGAGTTTTTTAAACCCCATTTTTTTATTGGCCTTACTAGCGGTTGGTTTACCACTTGTTATTCATCTGTTGAACCTACGAAAACCCAAACGGGTAAAGTTCTCAACCATTGCCTTCTTTAATGAATTAAAGCAAACAACGATTCAGAAGATAAAACTGAAACGGTGGTTGTTGCTAGCCCTTCGCTTTTTAGCCATTACTTGCTTGGCCATGGTCCTTGCTCGTCCTTTTTTACCGCCTTCCTTTGGATTGGCGAGTTCAGCGAATGAACCTACCGTATACGGCATTCTGGTAGACAACAGCATCAGTATGTCGCGCATTGGAGCAAAAGGCCCTCTAATAAATCAAGTATCGGAGTATATCGAAACGATTAGCTCATCGGCAAAGGAAGAAGATCGATTTCTAATTCAAGTCACCCATGGGGAAGCATTGAATTCAACGGTGATAAGTGCAGGGCAACTCGAGGCCAGAGTGGCTAAGATTGAGGTGCAGAATAAAGGGGGATTCTTCGAGAATAGAATCAATGAGTTGTTCGAGGTGCTGTCGGCCGCTCCTTTTCAAAACAAAAAAATATTTGTTTTTACCGATGGCGATCGGGCCCTATTAGAAAGTATCGCAGACTCTGAACACGAAGAGAAAGACCGATATTCCCTTTCGGTGATCCAAGTGGAAGAGGTGCAAACACAGAATACTTTCGTATCTGAAATTTCCACTCCTACTTCATTGGTGGGGCAAGGCATTCCCTTTCAGCTCGTAACGAAGGTGCAGAATGCCGGGGAGGTGCTAGCCGCCAATCAGTTTTTAACCCTCACGGTGGAAGGGGAAACGGTGGGCCAATATGCTTTAGAAATTCAGCCGGGCGAAACGCAGACCTTTAGCTTCGAAATCACCCCAAACACCCAAGGCGATATTACGGGGTTCGTAGAAATTGAAGGGGATGAGTTCGTAGCTGATAATAGAAAGTATTTCAGTATCCAAGTTCCTGAAGAGCGGAATGTATTGTGGGTTACCGAAGATAACAGCAGCGGTGCTCAGATTTCCTACACCCAAGCCATATTAGATGCCCAAAGCGATGATGGGACTCAAATTAACTATGAACGGGTTGCGATAAATAATATTAATCAGGTGAATTTAGCCGACTTCGACGCCATTTTGTTGGAAGGCCTTCCTGATATCCCTGAATTTCTATTCTCAGGTTTGCAGAGTTTCGTGCAAGCTGGGAAGGGGCTGATCTTTTTGCCTAGCCAACAGGCAGATATTCAAAACTATAATGACTTTTTGGCGCTGTTTAATGCGGGCCGAATTGGTGGAGTAGTGGGGGAGTATGCTTCCTTTAAATCCATTGCGAAAGCCAATGTGCTGCTCGAAGATCATCCTATTTTAGAGGACCTTTTTATTCGGGAGGATGAGGATAGACTCAACTTTGAAGCGCCCGATATCTACTATTATTACAAACTGCAGCTCAGCGCAAATGGAGCAGGTTTCCCGCTTCTAGAATTAAATAATTCGGACATCATTCTGTATGAGAAAAAGTTTGGAGAAGGGAAGTTGATTTTGTCGGCTTTGGGGAATGATCCTGCATGGTCGAATTTGTCCATTAAACCTTTGTATGCGCCTCTGTTCTATCGCACGCTGTTGTATGCCTCCTCCTTAGAAGTGGGTGGATTAAATCAGCACTTACTTGGTAATAACTTCCAATGGACGGGCGATCTCGATATAGAAAATACGGAGCTGGAATGGCAGGAAGAGCGTATTAAGGTAGATCTAGCCAATGTAGGCGGTGGGGTGAGAGTACATTATCCGGGTTATGAATGGAGCCCGGGATGGGTGAAAGTGACGGATGAGGAACAGGTGTATACCGTTGCACTCAACTTGCCGAATTCTGAATCTATGTTTAATGAATTAGAACAAGGCGGTGTTAAGGAACTGATTGCCGAGAATGATGTTATCAATATAGTAGACACGAACACGTTAACTACCACCGATGTTGAACAGGAAATCAAATCCAGTGGATTTGGCAAAGAAATTTGGCAGTGGTTCATGTTGGCAGGCTTTTTGTTGTTAATATGTGAATCGTTGGTATCAACATTTTATAAGGCAGAGACCATAAGCTAAAATCTATTGAAAGAAATTCTATCCATATTCTTCCAAGCAGTTATCGTGTCGTTTACGATCGCGTCTACTATGATGGCGGGTTATTCAGTGTTGAATAAGTTTCGTTTGCGTAAGGTGCGCTTGAGTTGGAGGGCCGGTAAGCTTTTTGGATATCCACTGTTTGCTACGGTGTTTTTGATACTCATTGCGGCGCTAGGTGCTTTCAATTATTTCACTGGAGGCTCTAGTAGATACATGGTGTTCGGCGGTTATATATGGATTGGTTTGATGTGGTTCATCGCTAGCTATTTGGCTTCAAAGCATTACATCACCGATTACGGCATTGTAAAAAACATCAATGAGCCGTCGCAAACTATTCCATGGTTTCAGATATTAGATCAAGTGGAACGCGAAGAAAAAGGAGGCGTTGAATTCACCTTCTCTTATTCAGATATGGATAAATCGTTGGTGCGTGGCTTTAATCAATTGAAGTTATTTGTGCCCGACTCCAAGCGAAAGGACTTTGAAAAAATCGTATCTTTGAAGTTGAAAAACCGCTTTGAAGGAAGTGAAATCCCCGATATCGACCTAAAACAAATACATAAAGACTAATTAAAGAAGAGACTCATTGCTAGACGACGTCAAAAACTCTGACATAGAACAAGAAAAAGTGATGCTAGTAGGCCTATATGGCCCAAAGGTTACGAAATTTCAGGCTGAAGAATACCTTGAAGAGCTTGCTATGCTTGCAGATACAGCAGGTGGTATCACCGTGGAAAAAGTATTGCAGAATAAAACCCAACCAGATATTTCAACTTATGTAGGAAAGGGTAAGATTCAGGAGCTCAAGCGAATTAAGGGAGAGAAGAAAATTGATACCATCATTTTTGATGATGACTTATCTCCAACGCAAATCCGAAATATTGAAGCGGGTACAGAAGCAAAGATTTTAGATCGAAGCGCACTCATTTTAGATATTTTTGCCTCCAGAGCGAAAACAGCAGCGGCGAAAACACAAGTGGAACTCGCTCAGCTACAGTATCTGCTACCAAGACTTACACGTTATTGGACTCACCTTTCGAGGCAGAAAGGGGGTATCGGAACCAAAGGTCCGGGTGAAACACAGATTGAGACCGATAGACGAATTATTGGCCAACGTATTGCCACCCTCAAAGACAAACTGAAGAAATTAGATCAACAGCGAACCACGCAACGAAAAGGGCGCGAGGGAATGCATCGAGTTTCATTAGTGGGCTATACCAATGCGGGAAAGTCGACCTTGATGAATGCCTTTACCGCAACCAATGTACTAGCTGAGGATCGTTTATTTGCGACTTTAGATTCTACCGTCCGTCGGTTGGATCTCGAAAATCACTCTATTCTGTTATCGGATACAGTAGGTTTTATTCGAAAACTGCCCCATAATCTAATCGAGAGTTTTAAATCTACCCTTGATGAAGTGCGCGAAGCGGATATCTTACTCCACGTTGTAGATGGTTCATCGATAATGGCGCATGAGTACAAAGAAGTGGTGGATACGACTTTAGAGGAGCTTAATGCCACGAATACCAAAACGGTGCTGGTGCTCAATAAAGTGGATAAAATGACTTCAGATCAAATCGCAGAGATGAGAGATGAATACCCTGACGCGATTTTTGTATCCGCTGAACAAAGTATTGGCTTAAGGGAGTTGGAGGAGAAAATCGAGGAGCTGATCGAAAGCGATTACTCTTATCATACCCTGCAGATTCCGATGAGTAAATATAAAGCAGTGGCTTTTATTCATGAGAACGCTACCGTAGACAGCGAAGAGTTCGAAGGCAGTAATGTTGAATTAACATTTAGTATGGCCGATAAAGATTTTGAACAATTATCGCATTTATTGAATACTATAGGCTCTAACGAGGAAGTTATCTAGCTATGTTAGTTCATGAAATCCTAAATACCGAAATCGCACCGCTTAGAGATAGTGATACTGTATCATTAGCGCTCACAAAGCTGGATTTACTGCACATTAATAAATTTGTGGTGGTAAATAGCGAGGATGAAGTAAAAGGGATGGTTGAAATTGAGACGCTGGCTGAAGTACTCGATGAATCTACGCTGATCTCTGAACTTCCATTGGGTGACCCCATCTGGGTGCCCAGTACGCAGCATTTGTTTGAGACCACTCGCCAGATGGTAGCACATGAGTTGTATGTATTACCCGTTGCCGACCGCAATATGAAATATCTTGGGTTGGTGCGCAAAAGAGAAGTGCTGAACGCTCTGGGTGATATTTTTAACCTGGCTACCTATGGCTCTGTAATTACTATAGAGCTGAGCCAAATGGATTACACGCTCTCAGACATCGTTCGCATCATCGAAACAGAAGGAGCTAAGATACTTGGTGTGGCGGTGCAACAGCCATCAGAACGCCATAACTCTATACGAGTATCAATAAAATTAAATTTAGAAGATTCCTCTGTTGTAAGTGCTGCATTGCGTCGTTTTGGTTATGTTATACTCTCGGAAGAACAAAGCGAAAGTTTAGAACATAATTTTTCTGACAGAGCCGACGAACTTATTCGCTATCTTGACATATAAGATTTAAACTCTAAATAAATTACCTCAGCGATACATGCGCTTCATTGTTTTAAGCTGTTTACTCTTTACCTGCATTTTAACCTTCGATTTAAACGCTCAGTACCTACAGTCAGCCCGAGCCGAATCATACCAAACAGGAATAGAACTCTACAACGAAGGGTATTTTGAAGAAGCTGTATTAACGCTGAATTCCTTCAAAGAAGTTAACACAAATCCGGAGCTAACTCCTTTTGTCGACTTTTACTTAGCGCGTTCCAAAGCCAGCTCCGATTCAGCCCGCATCGAGTATTACTATCATAATTTTATTAGAAGCTACCCTAAGCATGAGCTCGCGAAGACCCTATTTA
This sequence comes from Balneola vulgaris DSM 17893, assembly GCF_000375465.1. Lineage (NCBI taxonomy): Bacteria > Pseudomonadati > Balneolota > Balneolia > Balneolales > Balneolaceae > Balneola > Balneola vulgaris. The sequence continues at coordinate 97,305 of NZ_AQXH01000005.1, read as the reverse complement.
AAGATTTGGGCCATCGTTATGAATCGATGGGACAATATGATGAAGCGATTGAGTTTTACCAGCGATCACTAGAGACTTTAAACATCAGCAATACCACCGCCGCTGAAACACAGTATTGGGTAGCTGAAGCTGCCGCTGAAAAGAAAGACCATCATGCCGCAAGAAGCTTTTTTATGGATCTTGCCGATACCTACCCCAATAGTGATTGGGCACCGAAGGCCTTATATGCCAGAGGTAGATTATACCTGACCGATAACAAATTCGATTCGGCATCGGTGGGTTTTGAAGTGTTGAAAGAGCGATACCCGAATGCACCAATTACACGTCGTGTTGGTACAGCTTTGGGTGAATCCTATTATCAGCAGGGTAGATATGAGGAAGCAATTGAAGCACTCAGAAATGCCATGTTCTATTTGGATGAGGAATCAAAAGAAAAGGCCGTTTTCCTTACCGCAGAGAGTTACAATTTCCTTGGCGATTACAAAGAGGCCTCGAAATCATATTTACAGTATTTGAATATGACCAAAGGCACACCCAAGGAACGTAATGCCCATTACGGTTTAGGTTGGTTGTACCACAAGCAGAAGATTTATCATTGGGCGGCCGACTCCTTTGCCAAAGCTACAGAAGGGGATGATGAAATTGCACGAAAAGCCCTTTACTATAAAGCTATCAATGAAAAGCTAGGCGGACAATACGAGAACTCTCTGAAATCATTCCGCGAATTTGGCGACCGCTATACCACTGGTTTATGGGTGGAACATGCCTACTACGAATGGGCGGTGTCATCATTTGAATTTGGACAGTACGGAGAAGCCATTGAAACTTTATTAACGCTGATTCGGAATGTAAAAAACCTTGATAACCCCGGAAAAGTGTATGCATTTCTTGGGGAGGCTTATTTTGCAAACAATGAGTATACCCGCGCAAGTCAAGCGTTTGAAGAAGCTGAAAAAGTAGCGGATATCGATCCTAATTTACGCCGACAAGCACGTTTTCAGAAGGCATGGATATTGTATAGAAACCAAGCTTATGAACAGGCTCAGCCTATTTTTGAATCGGTATATGCCGAAACGCCGAAGTCTGATATCGGTACCGAGTCACTATTCTGGAGTGCTGATAGTTACTATAAAATGGGGCAGTACAGTGAGGCATCACAACGGTTTTCAATCTTTATAAAGAATTACCCAAATCATGAGTTGATTGGAGCGGCTCGATACTCCTTAGGTTGGAGCTATTTTGTGAGTGGTGACTATGAGAAAGCGGTAGGTCCACTTGAAGCCTTTTTGAATGATTATAATCCTCCACCCATCGCTTTATTCCCATATGATACCGATACCCAGTTACGAATCGGGGATTCATATTATGCATTAGGCGATTATCGAAATGCTATTCGATTCTATAACAAAGCCATCGGCGCTGATCCGGGTGGCGACTACGCGATGTTCCAGGTAGCCAATAGTTACTACCGTTCAGGGCGTACTTTTGAGGCTGTTTCAACTTTCAGAAGAGTGCTTCGCATTTATCCATTCAGTCGATTAAGAGAACAAGCGCAGTACAACGTAGCCTACATCTATTTAAATACGGATAATTATTCTCAAGCGATTGAGGAATTCCAGACGGTAATCAATAAGTATCCGGGTACGGAATGGGCCGCACGATCGCAGTACAACATCGGTGACTCGTACTACAATGCGGGAGAATATGACCGAGCTATTGAAGCCTATAAGCAAGTGTTGAGCAAGTACCCAAAAAGTAGCTACATCATTGATGCGGTGAACGGTATTCAGTTCTCGCAATTATCCTCTACAGGGGTGGATAGCAGCTCTGCGGTATTGGAAGACTTCTTAAGCAACAACCCGAGTAGTAGCACGGCCGATAGGTTGCGGTACCGCCAGGCTGAAAACGTGTATCAATCTGGAGATTACGAAGCCGCTATTAAAGAATTCAGGCAGTATTTACGAATCACGAATTCGGATAACCTTATAGCGGATGCTTACACGAATCTTGGAGATGCCTATCAACAAACGGGGCAAATTGACCAAGCCATTAATGCATACCAAACGATTGTAGATGAATACCCTACGGATGATCAGGCACCATCGGCGCTTATTACCTTGGGGAACTTATACCGCCAGAAAGGAGAGTTCGAGGCTTCCCATCAATACTTTGCACTGCTGCTAGAGCGTGGTACTCGATACAGCCAAGAGGCTTATGTAGGTATGGGTACGGCTAGTCTAGAAGGCGGCGATTTAGGTAAAGCCAAATCAGAATTTGAAAATGCCCTGCAAATCAATCCTGCAAATGCCGCGGCCAATGTAGGTTTAGGAAGAGTGGCACTGGCTGAAAAGAGATACGACGAAGCCACGCAGTTACTACGTCCGATTGCCGATCAAAATACGACTGTTAGTGGGGCTGAAGCTCAGTTCTATTTAGGACAGATTCAGCAAGAACAAGAGAACTTCGAGCAAGCTATAGAAGAGTATTCCAAAGTTAGGGTGCTATTCGAAGCCTTTGAAACTTGGGTATCTCGATCACTTTATCACTCGGCTGAAAGTCATATTTTACTGGGTAATAGAGCGGAGGCTTTAGAGATCTTAAAAGGGATTGTTGAAACTTACCCTGATACAGAAGGTGCTGAAAAAGCGCAGTTACTTTTAGATCGCACCGAGGACTAGTTCATGGATAAGAAGCTTGAACCTGTACTTTCGTTAAACGGAAGTATTGAGCCACCCGCGGATAAATCAATTTCTCAACGTGCTGCAATTTTTTCCTTATTGCATGATGGGGTTTCAGAAGTAAAGAACTATTCTCCGGCGGAAGACCCCCAAAGTACGCTCCGATGCATTCAAGACTTAGGTGCTAAAGTAACAGAAGATGGTGGAGTGCTTTTTATTGAAGGCACTGGCCGAAATGGCATACAAGCTCCTGACGATGACCTTGATTGTGGGAACTCAGGAACGGCGATGAGATTGCTCTCAGGAGTGATTACAGGTGCTGGAGTCACGGCGCGTTTATGTGGCGATTCCTCCCTGACCTCACGCACTATGACACGAATCATAGAGCCCTTGGAGCAAATGGGTGCCCATATACTTGCCCGAAATAGTGCTTATGCTCCATTGATGATTAGCCGATTAGATCCGCTTAAACCAATGAATTTTGAGTTGCCCATCCCAAGCGCACAGTTGAAATCGTGTATGTTACTGGCTGGGCTTTTTGGGGAAACACCCACACGGGTAATTGAATCCATTCCGAGTCGAGATCACACAGAACGACTCCTGAGGTTGAAGATTGAGGAAGAAGGGGATAAACGTATTATCCACGCTTCTCGTGAAGATCAGATACCAAATCAAAATTATACCATTCCTGGCGATTTTTCGGCTGCAGCATTTTGGATGGTCGCGGGGTGTTTATTACCCCAATCAGAAATTAGACTCGAGAATACAGGGATGAACCCTACTCGCAATGCCCTTCTACATTTGTTACAACAGATGGGGGCTAGTTTCGTGCTTGAAAATGAACGCACCGAAGGAGCTGAGCCCGTGGCCGATATCGTGGTAAGGACAAGCGACCTAAGGGCTATTAATGTGCCTCGAAATATGATGCCAAACTGTATCGACGAGCTACCTATACTCGCGGTAGCTATGGTTTTTGCAGAAGGGGTTTCGGTGATATCAGGTGCTGAAGAGCTTCGCCATAAAGAAACCGATCGTATCATGGCCATAGCTGAGATGCTTCGAAGTATAGGTGCTAACTTCAAAGAGATGGAAGACGGTCTCGAGATATACGGGAACCCTGATTTCACGTTTGAAGGCGCCACCTTCAAAAGCTTCCACGACCATAGAATCGCCATGGCATCGGCGGTATTGGCATTAAAAGGGGAATCACCTTCCACCATTCTAGATGCCGAATGTGCGGCCGTATCATATCCAAACTTTTGGGAGCACCTCGAAGTACTGAGCTAAGCCAAGTCCATTCAACGAGCTATTTAAAGACCAAAGGCTTGAACGCTTCCCCAGCAAGCCCTGACATTTCTTACGTCAATACGTCAGTTTGATATTTTACTCTACATCTTGGCATTGTGCTTGCTTTACCCTTCATGAATTTAACCACACGAGGTGAGCATCATGGGAGATTTTACAGAATTTGGAATTGAAGTAGAGAAGCATTTATCCAAGCTGGGTAAAGATATTCAGCAATTTGTGGAGAAGGTGGTTCCGCTTACAAATGAAGACAAAGACTTTGCACCCGATTGCGATATCGTGGAAAGCGAAGCAGAATTTAAAATTTTGATCGACCTCCCAGGATTATCCAAAAAAGAGATAGGTATTTCTTTAAAGGATAATGTGCTTACAGTGAAGGGTGAACGAGAAATAGTTCTGAGTGAAGGCGAAGAATTTAAACGCCAAGAACGCCGAAGAGGCGCTTTTGCACGTTCGTTTGCACTGCCTGAAAATGTAAACAAAGCAGAAGTAAATGCGAGTTTTAGAAACGGAGTGTTAACGGTGAGTATGCCAAAATCAGAGAATTTGAAAAACTCTCAATCGATCCCGGTTAAGTGACCTTCAACGAATATCATATAAATAAACAATAAATAATTTTGTGAGCCTGTGAATATCAGGAGCGCAAAAAATCAAAATCAGATTTTAGACCAATGGGAAAAATCATAGGAATTGACTTAGGAACAACTAACTCGTGCGTTGCCGTAATGGAAGGCAATGAGCCAGTTGTAATTCAAAATGCTGAAGGCGGGCGTACAACACCGTCGGTTGTGGCATTCTCTAAAGATGGCGAACGATTGGTAGGTGCTCCTGCTAAGCGTCAAGCTATTACCAACCCTGACAAAACGGTAGCTTCCGTAAAGCGTTTCATGGGACGTATGTTCAATGAGGTGAATGAAGAAGCTGGGCAGGTAGCTTACAAAGTGGTAAAAGGAGATGACAATACTGCACGTGTAGAGATTGATGATCGTAAGTATGCTCCTCAAGAGATCTCAGCAATGGTACTGCAGAAAATGAAGCAGACCGCTGAAGAGTACATTGGCGAAAAAGTAACCGAAGCTGTAATCACAGTTCCTGCTTACTTCAACGATGCTCAGCGTAAAGCAACTCAAGAAGCGGGTAAAATCGCGGGCCTTGAAGTAAAAAGAATTATCAACGAGCCAACTGCTGCGGCATTGGCATACGGACTAGATAAGAAAGAAACCGACCAAACTATCGTGGTGTATGACCTTGGTGGTGGTACATTCGACGTTTCAATTCTAGATCTAGGTGATGGCGTATTTGAAGTGAAATCTACAAACGGTGATACGCACCTTGGTGGTGATGACTTCGACTCTCGCATTATCGATTTCCTAGCCGAAGAGTTTAAGAAAGACGAAGGGATTGACCTTCGCAAAGACCCAATGGCGATGCAGCGTTTAAAGGATGCTGCTGAGAAAGCTAAAATTGAGCTTTCTAGTTCACAAAAAACAAATGTGAACTTACCATTCGTAACTGCTACGCAGGACGGCCCTAAGCACTTAAATGTAGATTTAAGCCGTGCTAAGTTTGAGCAATTAGTTGACGACTTAGTGAAGCGTTCAATCACTCCATGCGAGAAAGCGTTGAAAGATGCTGGCCTAAGCAAGAGCGATATCGACCAAGTTATTTTAGTAGGTGGTTCAACTCGTATTCCAAGAATTCAGGAAGCAGTAAAAGAGTTCTTCGGCAAAGACCCAAGCAAAGGCGTTAACCCTGATGAAGTAGTTGCCGTTGGTGCTGCTATTCAAGGTGGTGTTCTTTCAGGTGATGTTGAAGACGTAGTATTACTTGATGTAACTCCACTTACACTAGGTATTGAAACTTTAGGTGGTGTAATGACTCCACTTATCGAATCTAACAGCACAATCCCAACTAGTAAGTCGCAAGTATTCTCAACGGCTGCCGACAACCAAAGCAGTGTAGAGATTCATGTACTTCAAGGGGAGAGAGCGCAAGCTGCTAGTAACAGAACTTTAGGGCGTTTCCACTTAGACGGTATCCCACCAGCACCAAGAGGCATGCCTCAAATCGAAGTAACTTTCGACTTAGATGCTAACGGTGTTCTAAACATTACTGCGAAAGACAAAGGAACAGGCAAAGAGCAAAGTATTCGTATCGAGTCTTCATCAGGATTAAGCGATGAGGAAATCGAAAAGATGAAAAATGCTGCCAAAGAGCACGAAGAAGAAGACAAGATACTTCGTGAGAAAGTAGAAAAAATGAACCAAGCAGATGGTCTGATTTTCTCTACTAAGAAGCAGCTAGAAGAATACGGCGACAAAATTTCTGATGGCAACAAAACCGCTATCGAAGACGCAGTAAGCAAACTTGAAGAAGCACATAAATCAGAAAACTTAGAAGAGATTGATTCAGCTATGGAAGCGGTTAACGCGGCATGGTCGGCAGCATCTCAAGAGATTTATGCAGCTACACAACAAGAAGGCGGCGCTGAAGGCGCTGATGCAACGGGTGGCGAACAAGCATCTTCCGAAGATGCATCTTCAGAAAAAGAAGAAGCCGTTGATGCAGACTACGAAGTTGTAGACGACGAAGACGAAAAGAAGTAAGATTCTTTCGGTAATCGTTAGAAATTCAAAGCCTCGGTGCATTCGCATCGGGGCTTTTTTTATGGGTTAAAGTGCCTATAAATCGTTGAATCATAGAATATGAAACAATAGCCCATCAAACGCCCTTCCAATAGGTAGAAGTAACAACGATAACTAAAACAGAGAGACATAGATTATGAGTAAGCCACAAGACAGAACAATTTATAAGAATGAAGAAGGAAAGTGGGTAAACGAAAAGCATGAAGCAGGTCGCGCAAGCACCCTTCACGATACCCAAGAAGAAGCCTATGAGGCAGCCAAAGAAATGCTGCAAAACCAAGGCGGTGGCGAAATTAGTATTAAAGGACTGAATGGTGAAATTAGAGAGAAAAACACCATCGCTCCGGGTAACGATCCCGTGAGTATTGAAGGGTGATAGAATAAATCTCCCCATGAGCTCTGCTGTTTTACGGCAGGGCTTTTTTATTTTCTATAATTACACAATGATAAACCCTGTTTACTCATTCTTACTTGAATTCGAAGAGTGAGACTATTAAAATTAAGCACTAAACTTAACTAACAGGGGTACTTATGGAGAGACGGATTTTAACAGGTGGGATTTTATTCATTCTATTCTTACTAATTCCAGCGCAAACAGAAGCTCAGTTTCTTAAAAAACTAAAGAAGAAAGCAGAGCAAAAAGTGATGGATAAAATTGAACGAAAAATTGATGAAAAGCTGGAAGCAGTTGCCAACAAGGCCGTAGACAAAAGCTGGAATTCGATATTTGGAGAAGAGGGCCCTAGTGGAAGCGTATCTGAAGAAGACGGGGGCAGTTCAGGGAAGTCAAGCCGCATGAAGCTTCCATTTAAAACCACATCGAATGTAAAAACAGAAGATGTATACCGGTTCAATAAAGAAACGGTGATGGAAATTCGGAACTCGAATAGTTCGTCGGATGAGCCTCAAATTATCCGCATGTTTGAAGGAGATAGTGATTACTCTGGCACCCTATTCTATACTCCAGAGGCAAAGGGAGAAGAGACGTTCATCGTGTATGATTATAAAAACGAAGCCATGGTTATGCTCATGGATAGCGAGGAGGGAACTTTTTCTTTCGCCTACGAATGGGAAAGTACCATGAGTACAATGGATGAAGAATCGAATGAAAACGGTTCCGCTCAAAGTGCTCTTAAAGACTTCGATATCATTGGAAATAAAACGATCGAAGGGATTAAATGCACAGGCTATAGAAACAATGCAAATGGGGTTACAACCGAGTTTTGGGTGGCCGATGAAAATGATGAGTCGCTTAAAAATATGATGAATGCCAATGCGAGTACTAAATACCTCAGAGGTTTCCCTATGTTTGGAGTGGTAGGGCACCCCATTCTAGAAATGAAGCAGGTGGATCATGAAAGTGGCGATGAAATTGAGATGAAGATTACGGAAATCAATAAGCGCTCGAATAAAAGCTATACAATGAGCGATTACCCTACTATAGGCTTCAACTAATACCTATGCTTTAACACGATTATATAAAATTGCCTCGATTGCATTTTAGAGGGGGGGGGGTAATTTATTATGCGGTTCAGTTTTTAAAAGCTCAAGAACGTATTGCCGATAGCATAGAATAGATTGCTAGAGAATTGAATTCAGCATCCAAATAAACGGATATTAGAAGCTAGAAAAACTACGAGCTAGGCACAGCGAGTGTGTGTATTTGTTCGTAATTTTGAGGCATGAACATTCTTGCTATTGAATCCTCTTGTGACGACACCTCGGCTGCGGTATTAGCGCCTACAGGGGTTTTATCTAATGTAATCGCTTCTCAATCTATACACATCAAATTTGGTGGTGTGGTGCCTGAGTTAGCTTCGCGTGCTCATCAAACAACTATTTCTCAAACGGTTGCTCAAGCGCTGGATGAAAGTAAGCTCACTTTGGATGCAATCGATTTGGTAGCGGTAACTCAAGGGCCGGGACTGATGGGTTCTCTACTGGTTGGTTTATGCTTTGCCAAAGGATTAGCGCTAGCCAACCACATTCCTTTGGTGGGGGTGAATCATATGGATGCTCATATCTATGCCAATTTCATTGATGAGTCGCCATCCTTCCCATTTATATGTTTAACCGTTTCTGGTGGGCATACGCAACTAGTACATGTAAAAGCTCCCTTTGAGCATGAGATTTTAGGCTCTACTCGAGATGATGCAGCAGGTGAAGCATTCGACAAAATTGGCAAGATCCTTGGCCTGTCTTACCCAGCGGGACCCGTTATGGATAAGCTTTCAAAAGAAGGGGATGCTAAGTTTCACAAATTCCCTCAAGCCTTACTGAAGGAAGGGCTCGATTTCAGTTTTTCCGGCTTAAAAACGAGTGCGCTGTATTACACTCAAGCTAAAGAAGATGCATGGGTTCAAGAACATTTGAATGATATTTGTGCCAGTGTTTCTGAAGCCATCACAGAAGTACTCATCAAGAAATTAAAAAGAGCGGTTCAGCAAACGGGTGTGGAAACTATCGCGATAGCAGGAGGAGTATCGGCAAATTCAATGTTGCGTGCTAAGGCAAAGAAGATGGCTGATACCATGAGTTTAAATCTGCACATCCCAAAACTGAGCTATTGTACCGACAATGCCGCTATGATTGCTATTACAGGTAAGATGAAGGCGGAATTAGGCGAATATGCGGATATGAATATGAAGCCTTTCGCTTCGCTATAGATTTAAAACTTCTTCGATTCAGCTACAGCAAGTTGATCTACACGTTCATTCAGTTCAAGGCCTGAATGCCCTTTTACTTTAATCCAGTCTACCTTGTGGCGGCCCATAGCTTCGAGCATTGCTTCCCAAAGCTCTTTGTTTTCAACAGGTTTTTTATCGGCCTTACGCCAACCTTTGTTTTGCCAATTTTGAATCCAACCTTTGGTCATGGCATTGATGATGAGTGCACTGTCGCTGTGAACCTTCACGTGGCAAGGTTTCTTCAATGCTTTTAAAGCTTCAATAACGGCCTGCATCTCCATGCGGTTGTTCGTGGTATGTGCTTCCCCACCCGAAAGTTCTTTCTCTTTCCCATTCCAGATCAAAATGGCACCCCAGCCACCTGGCCCCGGATTTCCACTGCACGCACCATCTGTGTATACAATTACTTCGGGTAAATTAGACATAGCGTTGAGTGATGATCTTTAAGGATTCTTTTGTTTCTAGTGCTTTCTGAGCTACGTGTTCCACCCAGTTTTCTTCATTGCTACCTGCGTATATGATACTTCGGCTGGAGTTAATGAGGGGGATACCCGCATGATCAGCTAACGCTTTTGCTAACTCTTCTACTGAACCTCCTTGAGCCCCTACGCCGGGTATTAAAAGACTGCCATTCAGATGCAGATCGGTTACCGATTTTGACATTTCCGCTTGAGTAGCCCCAATAACCATTCCTAAATGAGCTTTAGCTTTTTGAGATCGCTTGGCTAATTCCGAAGCAATAAACTGTCCCATCATCTCAAAGCCTTCAAAGGGTTTCTTTAAGAAATCGGAAGCGCCTGGATTAGAGGTCAACGTAAGTACATAGATCCCTTTTGTGTCATCTTGGGTAAATGCATCTAAGGTTTCAAAACCCATCAGTGGATTCAGCGTTATGGCGTCTACATTGAATTGCCCATAAAATGCTTTCTGGTAGTGCTCGGCCGTAGTGCTGATATCGCCTCGTTTAGCATCTGCAACAATAATCTTATCCGATGGGATAAAGGAAATCACTTCTTCAAATACTTCAAGTCCACGAGTGCCAAGTGCTTCAAAAAAAGCGAGGTTTGGTTTAAATGCCGCACAATGTTCCGCTGTGTTTTCTATAACGGCTTTACAAAACTGGAGAACCTGCTCATCGGCAGATGCATATTGCTGAGTGATGGCAGTAGGTAGTTTAGATAAATTTGGGTCTAAGCCCACACAAAGAGTTGAGCCTGAAGCTTTAACGGCTGCAGTAAGTTTATCTGAAAAGGTCATGCGAATATGAAAAAATTTTTGATGAAGATAACATTTCTGTGTGCCAATGTTTGTTGGATTTAGGGATTGTTACTTCCTGTAAAATAATTGGGGCTGGAGTGTCTTTTCAGTAGATTCTGCCTTTACTATTTAATAAAAATATTGGAAATGCTTGTTAATTCAACTTCGGGGAGCTGGAGCTCCAAAATAAAATTAAGTTGTACCGCCTTAATTTTTGGGCTTTTGTGTACTACATCGGTTTTTAGTCAATCAAAAGATTCTGAGAAAAAGAATGGAGATTTACCGCTAGAAGCGGGGCGTGAATTCTCGTTTGATTTAAATGAAGGGTCATGGATTTCCTTAGATGTGAGTCCTGATGGAGCCTCAATGGTATTCGATTTTCTTGGAGATATCTATCTGTTACCTATCACCGGTGGAGATGCAGTTCAACTAACCAGCGGTATGCAGTTCGATAGCCAACCAAGATTCAGTCCGGGTGGCAAAAAAATCGTCTTTATCTCAGATGCCTCAGGTGGGGAAGGGGTATGGGTAATGGACCTCGAGACCAAAGAAAAGAAGCAGATTACCAAAGGGAAGTATAATGAGTATCAATCTCCTGAATGGGCGCCAGATGGCAAGTATATCATAGCTTCAAAGCAGAGTAGTGGGAATAATCATAAAATCTGGTTGTACCATGTGGATGGGGGTTCAGGTACTGCTTTAGTAAGTGGTCCGGGCAATCTTAGAATGACGGAAGGTGCGTTCAGCCCGGATGGTAGATATATCTGGTTTTCAAGACGATCGGGTGTATGGAGCTACAATGCTTCGCTTCCGCAGTATCAGCTAGCTACTTATGATCGTGAAACAGGTGAAATTGCTTCTCAAGCATCCCGTTATGGTTCTTCATTCAGAGCTACTCTTTCCAATGATGGAAGTATGTTGGTTTATGGAACACGCCATGATGCGGAAACAGGTTTAGTAATCCGAGATTTAAATACAGGCGATGAGCGCTGGTTGGCTTATCCCGTACAGCATGATGATCAAGAGTCACGTGCATCACGAGATGTATTGCCGGGCATGTCATTCACTCATGATGATAAATATGTAGTGACCTCCTATGGTGGCAAAATTTGGAAAGTACCCGTTGAAGGCGGTGAAGCGATTCAGATTCCATTCCGTGTGAAAGGAAGTATTGATTTAGGACCTGAGTTAGATTTCGATTACCCTATTGAAGACACCGAAGAGTTTACCATCACACAAATTAGGGATGCAGTACCCTCTCCGGATGGGAAATACATCGCCTTTACAGCATTGAATGAAATTTATACGATGGAGTATCCTAATGGTACACCTGAAAAGCTGTTGAAGCTCGATGAAACTCAAGCTCAGCCTGTATGGAGCCCTGATGGCAAATGGATAGCATTTGTGACTTGGGAGCCTGAAGGAGGGAAGGTGTATAAAGTGCGCACCAATGGTAGAGGGCTGAAACAGCTTAATAAAAGCCAAGGTGTATATCAGCATCCTGTTTGGAGTAATGACGGCGAGCGTATAGTGCTTGTTAACGGTGATGCCCAAGGCTTCAGAAACGCAACTCAGAGAACAGCATTTAAAGGTACCAATAACCTAGTTTGGATTGATGCGGATGGCGGTGAAGATCAATTTATCACCTACACTAACGGTCGTTCAAATCCTCATTTTGTGAATGGATCCGACCGTATTTACCTATCGGGTTTTAATGGACTGACTTCTATCCGTTGGGATGGAACCGATGAAAAGAAACATCTTCAAGTAAGAGGGGCCAGTGCTCCGGGTTCCTCAAATCGTCCAAGAGCTTCTTGGATTGAAATGGCTCCTTATGGCGACCAAGCCTTAGCTCAAGTTGGTAACGACTTATATGTGGTTACGGTACCTAAAGTAGGAGGCGATGGTGCTTCCGTAAATGTTGGGGGTTCAAGCGCATTCCCAAGTATTCGACTCACAGAAATTGGAGGGCAGTTCCCAGAATGGAGTAAAGATGCTCGAAAAATTCATTGGTCGATTGGTAATGCCCATGTGGTTTACGACCTCGATGCAAAAGAGGCATACGACGACAGCGTTAAGGCTAAGAAGGAGCAAGAAAAAGAGGAAGCGGAAGCTGAAGCTGAAACGGATGAAGAGGAAGCATCTTCCGATAAAAAAGAAAAAGATGAAGGCTATAAGCCGGTAGAAATGCGCATTGAGGTAAAAGCAAAGCGTGATACCCCAGAAGGTATATTAGTGCTTAGAGGTGCAACTGTTATTACTATGAAAGGGGATGAAATCATAGAAGATGCAGACCTCTTGATTGTGAACAATCGCATTCAGCAAGTTGGGAAACGCGGAAGTTTCACCGTGCCAAGAGGTGCTGAAATTAAAGACATGAGTGGTAAAACTATCGTACCAGGATTTGTAGATACTCATGCTCACTTCCGTCATCCAGTGAACTTACATAGAGGGGAGTTCTGGTCGTACTTAACGAATTTAGCCTTTGGGGTAATCACCACTCGTGATCCGCAGACAGCTACTACAGATGTACTTACCTATAGCGATCTTGTGGATGCTGGTAAACTACTCGGACCTCGTGTTTATTCAACAGGTCCTGGTGTATTTAGTGGGGAAGGTATTCGCAGCCAAGAGCAAGCGAACAATGTGTTAAAGCGCTACAGTGAGTACTACAACACCAAGACGATAAAGATGTATGCGGCAGGTAATCGTGAGCAACGTCAGTGGATTATCAAGGCGGCAAAGGAACAAGAGTTGATGCCAACTACCGAGGGGTCCCTAGACTTTAAAGAGAATATTACGCAAGTAATTGATGGTTACCCAGGGCATGAGCATTCATTCCCAGTATTCCCATTATATAAAGACATTATCGACTTAGTAGCTTATTCGAGAACGGTATATACACCTACGCTACTAGTAGCTTATGGTGGTCCTTGGACTGAAAACTATTTCTATGCTACCGAGCGACCTCATGCCGATCCTAAGCTAAACCGCTTTATGCCACACGAAAATCTCGATATGAGAACGAGAAGACGTAACGCGGGTTGGTTCATGGAAGATGAATATGTACATGAAGAACAGTCGCTGTTCGTGAAAGACCTCGTTGAGAATGGAGGACGTGCTGGTGTGGGAAGTCATGGACAGCTTCAAGGTCTTGGCTACCATTGGGAGCTTTGGGCAATGCAGAGTGGCGGTATGACCGAACACGACGCTTTGAAAGTAGCGACCATTCACGGCGCTGAAGCCATTGGCTTGGATAAAGACTTGGGTACTATTGAAGCGGGTAAACTTGCTGATTTAGTGATTCTAAATAGAAATCCATTAGAGAATATCCGCCATACCAAGAACATTGGGTACATCATGAAGAATGGGCGACTATATAATGCTCATACCTTAGATCAACTATATCCAACCACCAAACGATTAGGCACCTTCTGGTGGCAGAATACAGAGCCTAGAAACGTACCGGGTGTAGATAAGTAGTTTTAAAATGAAATTACCAAGGATGTTGAACGCCTTAGCGAACGCATCCTTTGGTAATGTTTATCAGGTAGGTTATGGGGCTCTAAAGTGCCTTAAGTTGTCTGATAATCTTCAGTAAAAGAATTCGATGAGCTCAACTTCAGGAATAATCGTATGAGTAGTATCATATTACAGGGTATTCTATTTGATGAAAAATCGTCCTATTTAAGAGGACCTGCTTCAGCGCCACCCCTTATTAGAGAGCAATTATACTCCGACGCCTCCAATACTTTTGCCGAAAATGGGGTTGATATCAAAACCTTAGCCATTGACGATAAAGGGGATTTTTCAATCTCTAGTTATGAAGATATAGGGAGAGTTACGGAAGAGCATCTCGGTGAAGGGAATAAGCTGCTAACACTTGGTGGCGATCATTCTATTAGCTTTCCAGTACTTGAGGAATTTAGCCATCAATACCCCAATCTGAGTATTCTTCATATTGATGCGCATGCCGATTTATATGATGAATTTGAAGGGGATAAGCATTCCCACGCATGTCCTTTTGCTCGAATAATGGAAGGGAAGTTAGCTAAGCGATTGGTTCAGGTAGGAGTGAGAACGCTAAACCAGCACCAACGGGAACAGGCTCATAAATTTGGTGTTGAGCTGTTCGAGATGAAAGATCATAAGCTATGGGAAATTCCTAGTTTTGATACTCCAGTTTATATATCACTCGATTTAGACGGATTCGATCCTGCTTTTGCTCCTGGGGTTTCACATAGGGAGCCGAGGGGATTATCTGTTAGAGAAGTGCTAGATATAATTCAGAGTATAAAGGCTCCTATTGTTGGGGCAGATATAGTGGAGTATAATCCTGAGAGAGATATCGATGGCCTCACAAGTGTTGTAGCGGCTAAATTGATGAAAGAAATACTCTCGATGATAAAGTGAAAGATTCGATTATGTTATTTTAAATCAATTATTTATTCTGTATAGAACTTACTGTATATAATTCGTGGAGTAGAGTTTCTATATGACAAAGTTTGTAAGAATAGTAACACTTTTAATAGTCTTGATATCTTCAAAATCGAGTTTAGTTTATTCTCAAGAAATACTCGATATAAAGTTTTCAAATAGTACGAAAGTAAAAAAAGTAGAAGCTTTTGAGGCGTTCTCATCCTATCAAAAAGTCGAATTTGAAAACTTCATTACTAGCTCACCTTATGAAGTCAAGTTTCATAATGAAAAATGGATTTTCATTTCTAAACCTACTTTCCAAATAACTATATATGATGGAAAATTTAAAGAGGAATTAGTTTCATTTGGAAGAAATGGACGTGGTCCCGGTGAAGGTGGTTTTATACAAAGCTATAGCATAGTGGATAATTTTATTTATCTCTATGACAGTACATTGAGAAAGATTTCAGTGTTTAAACTGACTGGAGAGCATCAATTTGATGTATTAAATGATCATCAAGATGTTCCATATCATATAAATGATTTAGAACATATTTCTGGAAATATGTTTATAGCAACGGGTATTACATTAGATGGATACGCCAGCTTAAATAAAGGTGATCTGTACAAAAATTTATTTCTAGTAAATATTACCCGGAATGGTATAACTCCAATAGATGCCCAAATAATACATCCCGATAATATTTCAAATGGTATTCAGGATTATGACATTGTTTCGTCAACTGTTACAAGTCCATATAAATTTTCAAATTCCAAAGAAGGGTTAATATTTAGAAATCAAAATTCAAATCAAGTTTACCTGTTAGTTGTAAAAGACGAAAAAATATCAATTAAGAAGAAAATTCAACTGGGAGAAAAAATCTTTCAATTGCATCCGATTGCAAAGGAAAATGAGTTTAATAGATCTAAAAAGGTTAGAGAAGAGTGGTTATTAAATGGAAGCTTCTTAATAGATGTCTATGAAAATGATGATTCCATTTTCTTTTATACTTCAAACCTGATGGAAAATTATAGCCTAAAGTATAGATTAACGGTATTACGAAAACAGGATTATAGAATATCAGATGTTATAGATATTATGGATAATGAAATAATAAGGAGAATTGATGATAGCTATATCTACACGGTTTCATATAATTCTGATAGTGATGTTTATGAATATGGTAAATTAGAAATTAGTTCAATACTAAATAAGTAGACCAAGCTTTAAATGGACTTTCTTGAAGTCGAAATTAAACAAATAAAAAAGCCACTTTATTAAGTAAAGAGGCTTTTTTGTATCTCTAAGGGCTTATAATACTGATTCGGGTAATACCTCTTCAAAGCCATGAGGTGGACGATCAAGGGTCCATGTCTCGAAGTAAAAATGACGTTCAGAACGGAATTTCTTTCCATTGATACTAAAGAAGCGGAATGCATCCGGCAGTAGCTTCTGAAGAGGATAAAAGAACTGCGTGTAAATATTCTTCTTAGAGAACATATGTAAATCGAATCCATCGTGTGCTTGTTCTTTGTAGATCACCACAAAATCGGCTTCTAAAGCTTCGCGTAAGGGCTGCTTTTTATGGCCTACATTTGAATTCGTATCTACATGAATAGCTTCGAATGTTTGGCTGAAATCACTTTTCCCAATCACTATCACTTCACCAAAGCCAATGGCATCTATAGCCTGATCAAGCGAGCCAAAATCACCATGTGCGGTTTGATATCTTTGAGTGTCCAATCCCTTTGCTAAAGCATCAACAAAATTGTTGTAAGCACTGAGAACATTAATCCCGAATTTCTCATTTTCTAAATCTGTAGCTGTGAAGTATAACCGTGAGTAAGTAGGGTCGGGCTTCATGAAATCAGCCAGTGTAGATTCGATTTGCTCCTTCGTGCGATTGGCATTGCGGTCGGCCAATTGATCAAGTCTTTGATCGTGGTGGAAGATGAGCTTAAGAATTTGTTGTGAGTTCATACGAACAAGTTTTGAAAGTAATTCAGTGTAATAAATGTCAGGTTATGGGTGAACCTGATAATTGATTATGCGCAAAGGTACGCATTGTTTAGTAGTCAAAAAAAATCCCACTCACGATGATTCATGAGTGGGATTAAAATCTACTAAATCAGATTAGATCATAGTTGCGATAACTAGAGCTACAACCGACATTAGTTTTAATAAGATGTTTAGAGATGGTCCAGAAGTATCTTTGAATGGATCACCTACAGTATCACCAACAACACCTGCTTTGTGCGGCTCAGAACCTTTACCGTACTCAACACCATCGATGGTTACGCCTTCTTCAATCATCTTCTTAGCGTTATCCCATGCACCACCAGCATTACTCTGGAAAAGTGCCATAAGAACACCAGCTGAAGTTACACCAGCAAGAAGACCACCAAGCATCTGTGCTCCTAAGGTAGGGTCGTCGCTGATAAAGCCAGGAACGAAACCAAAGAGAACAGGAACAATTACAGCTAGTAAGCCTGGAAGAACCATCTCACGGATAGAAGCAGTAGTAGAAATAGCCACACACTTCTCGTATTCAGCTTTTCCATCAGCGGCATCAAAAGTAGCTTTGTCTTCGTCAGTCCATTCTGCGTACTCTATTTCGCCATTCTTGTTCATTACGTCAAGAGCAGCGCGTAATTCAGGAATATCTTTAAACTGACGGCGTACTTCTTCGATCATGCTCATTGCAGCACGGCCTACAGCCTGCATTGAAAGAGCAGAGAATAAGAAAGGAAGCATAGCTCCTACAAAAAGAGCAGCCATTACAGATGGAGCTGTAACGTCAATACCAGGAAGGTTCACTTCGTGCGTTGCGTTGTATGCAGTTACGAAAGCAGCGAATAGTGCAAGAGCTGTTAAAGCTGCAGAACCGATCGCAAAACCTTTACCGATTGCTGCAGTTGTGTTACCCACAGCATCTAATTTATCAGTACGCTCACGTACTTCGCTTGGTAATTCAGCCATCTCAGCAATACCACCCGCGTTATCAGAAACAGGACCGTAAGCATCAACTGCTAACTGAATACCTGTGTTTGCAAGCATACCTACCGCAGCAATTGCAATACCGTAAAGGCCAGCAAAGCTGTATGCACCAATAATTGCAATCGCAATAATGATGATAGGAATAGCCGTAGAAATCATACCTACCCCTAAACCAGCAATGATGTTTGTTGCAGCACCTGTTACAGATTGCTTAACAATAGAAAGAACAGGCTTTGTACCTGTACCTGTGTAGTGCTCGGTTACAAGACCGATTAAAAGACCTGAAGCTAAACCAAAGATCGTAGCCCAGAAAACGCCCATGCTAGTGTACTCGATACCGTTGAATGTCCAAGTTTCAGGAAGCATCCAAGTAATAAGGAAGTAAGAAGCTACAAGCATAACACCAGCTGATAAGAACTCACCAAGGTTTAATGCTTTTTGAGGATCGCCACCTTCTTTAACACGTACGAAGAATGTACCTAGAATAGAAGTAAGGATACCTGTACCTGCAAGTACTAAAGGAAGTAATACTGCTGAAAGGCCGTCAAAATTATCAACCCAAGTGGTTGTAGTCATGAAAGCAGCACCAAGTACCATAGTACCGATGATAGAGCCAACATAAGATTCGAATAAATCGGCACCCATACCAGCAACGTCACCTACGTTATCGCCCACGTTATCTGCAATAGTAGCAGGGTTTAATGGGTGATCTTCAGGAATACCTGCTTCAACTTTACCTACAAGGTCAGCTCCAACATCCGCCGCTTTGGTGTAAATACCACCACCTACACGTGCAAATAATGCGATTGAAGATGCACCAAAAGAGAATCCAGTTACAATAGCGAGTACTTTGTTTACCGCGTCTGGGCCATCAATGCCAAATAAGCTAGAGAAGATCCAGAATAGAGTAGTAAGACCCAGTACACCTAAACCTACTACGCCAAGTCCCATTACAGAACCACCAGCAAAAGCAACTTCAAGACCTTTACCAAGGCTTTCGCGAGCTGCGTTAGTAGTACGTACGTTTGCTTTTGTAGCTACTTTCATACCAATGAAACCAGCTAAGCCAGAACAAATAGCACCTACAATAAATGAAATAGCAACCATCCAGCTACTAGTTTCAGGATTAGCGCTAACTGCTAAGATAACGGCTACAACAAGTACAAAAATAGAAAGAACTTTGTATTCAGCTTTTAAGAAAGCCATAGCACCGCTAGCAATACTGTCGGCAATACGTCCCATTCGTTCTGTACCCACTTCTTGTTTAGTAACCCAAGAAGATTTTAATGCGGTATAAAGTAGGGCGATAATCCCAGCCGCAATGGAGAAATAGATTATGTTTTGCATAATTCTCTTTTCGTTAGTTTATGATTTTATAAAAGTCAGTTGAAGTAGTTCATGGTTCTCTCGATACCCACGGTTGCAAACGAAAGTGCTGCATCGTGGGCATGTTTGATTGCCTTTTTTACTTCGTCAATTTCATCTTCATCGAATGGCGACAGTACAAAGTCGACTTGTCTCCCTCTTTTGAAGTCATCTCCGATACCAAAGCGTAAACGAGGGAAGTCATCGCTTCCCAATCGTTCGATGATATCTTTAATCCCATTATGACCACCTGCACTACCCCGGGCTTTCATTCGGTTAGTACCTACCGCTAGGTTAAGATCGTCGTAAACGACCAGGCAATCTTTTTTGTCGGTATTATATTTGGCGAGTAGTTTTTTCACTGCGGTTCCACTTCGATTCATGAACGTAGTGGGTTTAGCGAGTACAACTTTTCGGCCTTTATACCGACCTTCTGCAACCACAAACGGCCCTCCACCAGGGCCGAATGTAATAGAAAGTGTTTCAGCTATGCTGTCAACAATATCAAAACCTATGTTATGACGAGTGTTGTCGTATTCTGAACCAATATTTCCTAATCCAACAATTATGGACATAAGGGGATATTATTAATACGAGGCCTCGCCAAGAGGCTCTGATTATTCTTCAGTTGCTTCAGTATCTTCTGCGCTTTCTTCGCCTTCAGCTGTTGCTTCAGCGTCGTCGCCTGCTTCTTCGTCATCACCAGTATCAGCTTCAAGACTTTCAAGGAAGCCAGCACCTTTAGGTGGACGAATAGTTACAATTGTTCTGCCTAAAGCATCAATTGGGTTGATTCCATCAAGGTCTAATTCGCCTACGTGGAATGAAGCACCTACTTTAAGTGGAGAAATATCTACCACAAACTCAGATGGGATGAACTCAGGCAATACGCGGATACGTACAACTTTCATTGGTTGGAACAAACGTCCACCAGATTCAACAACACCACGTGCATTACCTGTTAAACGAACAGGAATACGTAGAGTAACTTTATGGTTGTTAGAAAGTACGTAGAAATCTGCGTGCACAGGGCGATCTGAAACTGGATCGAATTCAACACGCTTTAGAAGCGTTTTGTAAACCTTACCTTCTACAGTAAGTTCGATTAGTTTGGTTTCCTGTGAACGTAGTGTGCGTTCTAATTCTAATTCATCAACAGAGAAGTGGATGTTTTCTTCTACTTCAGGGCCGTACAATACAGAAGGAACTCTTTTTGCATTTCTCAGCTCACGATTAGCTTTTTTGCTAAGCTCGCGAGGCGTGCCTTCCATTGTTCTAAATTCAGCTTTTGCCATTTTGGATTTACTTATTCATTAATTATCAAACAGAGCACTGATCGTATCGTTGGTATGAATACGTTGAATTGCTTCCGCAAAAATATTCGCTACACTTAAAACCTTAATCTTATCAGAAGGTTGGCGTAGTGAAACCGTATCCGTAACTAATACTTCATCAATGGGTGAATCTTCGATTCGTTGGTATGCTGGTCCCGAGAGTATCGGGTGCGTACAAATTGCAGTTATATTCAATGCTCCGCGTTCTTTCATAGCGGATGCTGCATTCGTTAATGTACCAGCGGTGTCAATTAAGTCATCAACTATTAACACATTCTTTCCTTCCACATCCCCAATGATATTCATCACTTCCGACTCATTCGCTTTCGGGCGTCGTTTATCGATAAACGCTAAGCTAGTGCCGAGTTTCTTAGAATATGCGCGAGATGTTTTGAGGCTACCCACATCAGGTGCTACCACAACAAGATTCTCGATGGGGTTGGATTTAAAATGTTCGATGAAAGCCCTACTAGCATATAAATGATCTAGCGGGATATCAAAAAATCCTTGAATCTGTGCTGCGTGTAAATCCATGGTCAAAACACGATCGGCCCCGGCTTGAACCAGGAGATTTGCCATGAGTTTGGAGCCTATAGATACTCGAGGTTGGTCTTTTCGATCTTGGCGAGCATACCCAAAGTATGGGATTACTGCCGTTACCCTTTTAACTGAAGCTCTTTTAGCAGCATCCAACATCAATAGAAGTTCCATGATGTTATCTCCCGGAGGAGGGGTTGACTGGATGATGAAAATGTCTTCGCCACGGATGCTTTGTTCGAACTTTACGTAAAGCTCACCATCAGAGAATTCTTTGATAGTTACTTCACCTAGTTCGGTTCCGTAGGCTTCAGCTATAGCTCTAGATAGAGCGGGATTGCTGCGACCGGAAAATATTGCGAGAGGAGTATCCAAATTAATTTGCTAGCACTGAATATTCAGGATTACATAAAACAAAAGGATGGCTCCTTAGTCATCCTTTTGAGTGTCAAGTTGCCCGGGGAGGACTCGAACCCCCACATACTGGACCAAAACCAGGTGTCCTGCCATTAGACGACCGGGCAATTACTGCCTTGCTCGACAGACCCCAAAGATAGAAAGAGATCGAAAAGCAGTCAAGACTGAATTACTTTTTTTAGTACAAAACACTCCATACATCTTTTCTGATTACAGTAATGCTTTATTTGGTGCACTGCGCCCAATTTTCTGCCATGAATTTTGAATTCTGGAAGCGATGCACTCAGTTTTTTGTATAAAGATTTTGAGATCGGAGCCTGATAATTGTTCCAAGTGGCCAAAACTTCTGTTCGCAGAGAGTGAATATGCAAGATGGATGCGAGTGCATACAGTGCTGGCAGATACACGGTGGCAAATAAGATTTTTATTTGTGCACGTTGATGTACGCCCAAGCTTTTTGCCCACTCATTCCAGAGTAGAATGGCATCGGCGTGTAAAAAAGTATGGAAGGGTGCGTTCAAAATGGCCTGCATAAATTGTAGTGCCAAAGGAATGCGTTTTTCTGGGTAAGCAGCCGGCCTCAATCCTTTCCTGTTCCAGTTAATAGCTGGTTCGCTTTCAAAAGCAAAGTGCAACACCTTCTCTTCGAGGGTGCTACCTGAATGCCCTTCTTGAGAAAGATGCAGTGCGTGCCTGCCTACTTCTTCCATAGCTTCACGATTGTGGGATATACCAAAGCCATCAAATAATGCCCGAATTAACGCATACTTCCAAGCTTCCGACGGTAATAGTTGAGGATCATAGAAACGTAGCACATCCTTCACTTTCTTTTCTAAGTACTCGGTATGGGCTTTGTCAATTTGTTTGGCAAGCACCTCTGCATTTAGGTATTTCAGATTGCTACTGCAGGGAAATGTTGAGCGTTGATTGAACTCTTCTGTAAAAGTGTGAAGCGAATTCGATAGATGTGGCAGAAGGTTGAGGGTGATTAACTCTTCTCCCGATTGTGTGATAGCAGGGGTGTATTCATCACTTGCTACTACATGTAGAATGACGTTGTTGTAAGATGGATTGGTGTGATGCCCATGCTGTTGCCAATATTTAGCTTCGGTATGCACTTCAATTGAGCCATGCCAAGAAATACCATCAATACGAATGGTGGCCGCAAGGAAATCGGGACCATCAGAATGATTTAATACACCTGGAGATAGAACCTCGATACTCTTTCCACAAATGGATGTTAAGTATTGAGTATTGAAAAAACCGTGGTTCCATATCCATTGGAGTATATACTCTGGATATGTGAACCCCGCTTTAGACATTTTGTTCTAACTCTTCCTCGTCAAGGTGTAGCGTTTCAGTAGCTTCGTATAAATCGGGAAGATTTTCTTTCACGCTTTTTTTGAGGTTGCGTGATACTTGCTCAATCTTCTTTTCCCCTTCTTCGAGTAATCGATGGCTTTTGCCTTCCAGCCATTCTTTAGCGTCTTCAGATTGATCGTGAAGCCATTGTCTGTTTTCACGGCCTGATTTTGGGGTGAGAAGTAAACCTGCTATAACGCCACCAGCAAATGCTACTAATCCGGTTAATAAGGTTTGGGATCCTTTCGACATAGTAACCTCCTAAATTACTTTGGTTAACACTGTAAAGTTAGCGAATTATAACGAGTATATGTTTATAAGTTTCGCATGCAACAGTATTAATTTGTTACCTTCCCATGAATTTAATGGAGCGGATATGCAACGGCAAATTATACTTATGGATAAAGAGCGAATTCAACGCTCAATCAAACGTTTGGCTATACAAGTTTGGGAAAACTTAGGGGAAGACGAGCTCATTATTGTTGGGCTTAATGAACGAGGATATGCAACGGCCAATATGTTGGTGGATGCACTACATGAGATTTTGGGAACTAAAAGCCTTCAAGTGCATAAATATGATGTTAAGAACTTAACGCATAATAAGCCGCTACCGGTGTGCACCGAGAAAAGGGTACTGATCATCGATGATGTGATATTTTCAGGGAAAACCATGTTTGAAGCAGTTTCTGCTATCATAAGTACAGGAAATCCTTCCAAAGTTGAAGTGCTTACATTGGTAGACCGGGGGCATCGTGCGTATCCTATTCAATCTAATCTGACGGGTATGAATATTCCTACCAAATTTGGAGAACATATTGAAGTTATGCTTCAATCGGAACGATTAGAGCAGGTAGTTCTTTTTAAAAACAACTAATTAATAAAGATTTAACTCATAGCATTTATTCTCATCATGAAATCGATTTCTAAACTTGCACTCTTAGTAGTAGCGATTCTCATTTCTTCCAACACATTAAAAGCACAAACTATTGTAGTACCAGATACCCTAGAAGGCTGGACCCAAACGTGGGTGGCGAACTTAAATGGTTCACAAGCCTCATACGACAACTGGTCGGAAGGTGGTGTAAGCACACTAAGTGGTACTGCTTCTACCGTTTTCACAAAAATGTACCGCAAAGACCAATTTACTTTTGGTTTCCGTACCAACCTCAGATACGGCCAATCTAAAGTGGAGGGCGAAGGAATTCGTAAAACGGATGACTTGATATCGATTCGAATGAGAGGAACCTATGATTTAGAAGAAGACAGTAAAGTGGCGGCCTACGGTGCGGTTCAATTGAGAACTCAGTTTGCAAAAGGTTATAAGTATGGGGAAGGCTTTGCGGGTTCTGATTCATTGATATCTGATTTCTTTGCACCGGCATACTTAACGGAAGGAGCTGGT
This sequence comes from Balneola vulgaris DSM 17893, assembly GCF_000375465.1. Classification (NCBI taxonomy): domain Bacteria; kingdom Pseudomonadati; phylum Balneolota; class Balneolia; order Balneolales; family Balneolaceae; genus Balneola; species Balneola vulgaris. The sequence continues at coordinate 72,899 of NZ_AQXH01000005.1, read as the reverse complement.
TTGGAATACAACGCAAGCCCAAATCTACAATTCGAAGCGGGTGTGGCTTTAAAGCAAACCTTTATTCGAGATGGTGATTTAGCACCAAACTATGGGTTAGATCAAGGCGATACCTTCCGTTCTGAGGGTGGTATCACAACAGGTATAACTTTACAGCGCCAAGTTGCAGAGAACATCAAATACTCTAGTAGTTTAGATACCTTTACGAATTTGAATCAACCTATAAGCTCTACCGATGTTTTTTGGGCCAATGAATTAGTGGGTCAAATTAACTCTCTTATCAGTGCTTCTTTTCAATTTGAGTTGAGATATGATGATGATTTCTCAAGCGAGATTCAGGTTAAACAAGTACTTTCAGCAGGTATTTCTGTAAACCTATACTAAAACTAAATCTATGAATGATCAGGCTAAGCAAGCACTCATTCGGGCGCAAGAAAGCCTGAACAAATGGAAGGAATCATTCGGAGCGTGGGAAGTTGATTCCACGCTTCAAGTTTCTGAAGAAGATCAGACACGGGTTTTTGATGAGCTTGTTCATCGTTTAGAAGGTAACTACCCTTTTCATCATCCGATTTATGCGGGGCAAATGTTGAAGCCCCCCCATCCCTTAACATGGGCGGCCTATGCAACCGCAATGATGATAAACCCCAATAATCATGCTTTAGACGGTGGGCCTCCATCCTCTGAGATGGAAAAAGAAGTGGTTGCAGACTTAGCCAAATTCTACGGTTATGGCGACCGTTATTTAGGGCACCTTACAGCAAGTGGCACCATCGCCAATCTTGAAGCTTTATGGATTGCAAGAGAGTGTAACCCCGGTAAGAAAATTGCCTTTTCATCCAATTCGCATTATACCCATGAGCGTATGTGTGGTGTTCTAGGTGTGGAAGGGGTGAAAATTCCATTAAATGACGATGGGCAGTTTGAGCTAGACGGAGTGGATGCGCAATCCATTGGAACCATCGTCGTCACTTTAGGAACCACAGGTTTAGGAGAAGTAGAGCCTTTAAATCAGATTATCCCGTGGGCTCGAGAGCATAATATTCGCATTCATATTGATTCGGCCTACGGTGGTTTTTTTAGGACGCTGAAAGACTCCAATCTAATTGATGGAACACAATGGAAACTGATGCAAGAAGCCGACAGCATTGTGGTAGATCCTCATAAACATGGCATGCAACCCTACGGATGTGGCTGTGTGTTATTTAAAGATCCTGCGGTGGGCACCCATTACAAGCACGACTCACCTTACACCTATTTCACCTCCGATGATTTACACCTTGGTGAAATCAGTTTAGAATGTTCAAGAGCGGGCGCTGCAGCCGTGGCGCTTTGGACTACCATTCAACTTTTCCCTTTAGAAGAGCATAAGGGATTTGGGCCAATCATGGCACAGTGTAGAAAAGCGGCATTAAAAGCCTATGAGTTGTTTCAAAAGAGTACGAAGTTTGAACCCTATCAGAAACCAGAGTTGGATATCATCGCTTATTTCCCAAAAGGAAGTGGTATTCAAAAGCTGTCAGATATCAGTAAGGCGGCACAGCAAGTTTTCGATAAAGGGATGGAAGACAGAAGCTTTTATTTATCCTTATTCAAAGTGCCTGCTAGCCAATTTTTAAAAAAGCATCCTCACTTTGAGGCCGATGACGAGTCGGTTACCATCCTTCGTTCGGTGTTGATGCGGCCTGAGCACGAATCATTCATTCCAGAGTTGATAGATAGATTGGAAAGTGCTATCTAATTGGCGTGCAAGCCATCGATAACATAAACACATCGTCATTGTGCCCAAATTGTGGGCAAGGACCTATAGAGGGAAATTATTGCTCGCAGTGTGGGCAACGTAAACTCTCTGAGGATGACTATTCGGTTCAATCGTTGGTAAGTGATTTTGCTTCCGAGGTCTTTAATATTGAAAACCGATTCTGGAAATCATTTAAAGACTTCCTTTTTAAGCCAGCTTCATACACCCATGCGTACTTGGCGGGGAAGAGGAAGCGGTATCTTTCACCACTCAAAATCTTTCTGATTTCCAACGCGATCTATTTCTTATTTCTAGCGATGGATGCATTTACAACCACGTTGAATACGCAGTTATATCGGTTGCCCTACAGTACCCTTACAAAAGATATTATTCTAGGTTTTATAGAAGCTAAAGGCTTTGAGTACAATGCCTTCGAGACCATTTATAATGAAGCAACGGGGGTAATCTCTAAGCTAATCCTGATATTTCTGCCCTTGATGTTTGGTGGGGTTACCTACCTCTTGAACTTTTCAAAAAGAAAGAACAAGCCCCTCGTTTTCCATTTAAACTATGCGCTAGTATTGTTCGCTTTTTTGGTACTCATAGGGGCTAGCCTTCTGCCCGGACTCTATTATGAGTTGGCTATGTTCTTGAATTCGAATCTGATGATGAAGTACTTAACGGATGCTACTATTTCCACCACAATCATAGTGTTGTTAAATGTATTCGGCTTCTTTTTGTATAGGAAGTTTTTAGCTGATCAGTGGTATCATGTAATTTGGAAGGTGCTCTCCTTTAACCTTTTCTTCATCATTATTCTTCAGTTCTATAGATTTATTCTGCTATGGGTTTCCTTAGCTTGGCTATCCATTACCCTTTAGAACAGTTTATCTCATATTCATAAAAAAACCGTTCATCACACGAATGGTGAAGAACGGTTTGAAAGTAATGCCAAAATCAGGCTTGTATAAAAGTGGGTGTTGAATTAAACGTCGAAGCTAATGCCTTGAGCTAATGGTAATTCTTCACTCCAGTTGATGGTGTTGGTTTGGCGACGCATATAAGCTTTCCATGCATCCGAACCAGACTCACGTCCACCCCCGGTTTCTTTTTCACCACCAAAAGCACCGCCGATCTCAGCACCGGAAGTACCGATATTGATATTGGCGATTCCACAATCAGAACCATGCGCACTTAAGAAGTTCTCAGCTTCACGCATGTTTAGCGTAAACATTGAAGAACTTAATCCTTGTTTCACGCCATTATGCATAGCCATTGCCTCATCGATAGTAGAGTACTTAATGAGGTATAAAATAGGGGCGAATGTTTCTTCTTGAACGATAGTGTATTCATTTTTTGCTTCCGCAATAGCCGGACGTACGTAGAATCCTTCTCGGTCTAATACATCACCACCGCACAACACTTTGCCGCCTTCTTTTTCCACTTGCTTAAGCGCATTCTGCATCATATCAACGGCATCTTGATCAATCATTGGGCCAACTAGTGTTTCAGGCTCTAATGGGTTGCCGATGTTGATGTTCTCGTAAATAGACAATAAGCGTTCTTTTACTTGATCGTAAACCGATTCGTGAATGATGAGGCGACGAGTAGAAGTACAGCGTTGCCCACAGGTACCAACCGCACCAAATACTGTAGCTCGGATAGCCATTTCAATGTCGGCGTTTTCGGTAATGATGATGGCATTGTTACCACCTAATTCAAGGATGGTTTTGCCTAAACGGCCTCCCACAACCTTCGCTACTTCTTTACCCATTCTGATAGAACCTGTAGCTGAAATTAATGGAATACGCTCGTCTTCGGTCATCCATTCGCCTACTTCACGGTCGCCCGTAACTAGCGAGAAGATACCTTCTGGGAGGTTGTTCTCTTTAAGTACTTTGGCTACAATTTTCTGAATGGCTACACCACACAATGGAGTTTTTTCTGAACCTTTCCATATCATCACATCACCACAAACAGCGGCAATCATGGCGTTCCAACTCCAAACAGCAACTGGGAAGTTGAAGGCTGAAATAATGCCTACCACACCCAGTGGATGCCATTGCTCGTACATACGGTGGTTCGGGCGCTCACTATGCATGGTTAAACCATATAGCTGGCGGCTAAGGCCTACAGCGAAATCACAGATGTCAATCATCTCCTGAACTTCGCCTAATCCTTCTTGGTAAATTTTACCCATCTCGTAGGTTACTAATTTACCTAAGGCTTCTTTGTGTTCTCTAAGTTTGTCACCAATCTGACGAACAATTTCACCTCGTTGAGGAGCTGGCATTTCACGCCAAACTAAAAAAGCTTCTTGAGCAGTTGTTACAACTTGCTCGTATTGTTCTTTGGTGGTAATGGTAACATTAGCGATGTTTTTGCCATCTACTGGAGTAATACTTGCAATTACATCTTTACTCTCTAAGTGCTTCTGGCCTGTGCTTGTACCTGCGTTAACACCTTCGATACCTAATTTCTTTAGAAAATCCATCGTCTCCACGTTTTGAATATTGATTGTGGCAAAGATAGAAAATCCATGAGCAAAAATTGGAGTTAAAGTTCGAAGCCCAAACTTAGCCTATCATTTGTTACCTTTTGAACTAAGTGCACTAAAATCCTAAGCTAATATCGTTTAAACCTTGAAAAAAGCTTCAAATAATCAGATAAAACTGCTTCGAAAATTATCTCAGAGAAAATTTCGCGAGAAAGAGGGCTTATTTTTAGTGGAAGGATTGAGAGCTGTTGAGCAAATCTTACAGAACAAATACTGTAAGGTGCAGGCTGTTTTTTGGGGGTCGAAAACGAGCCCTGAAGCTATCTCAGTATCTATTCAGGAGTATGAGTTGGATCAAGAAATATTCGACGAAGTATCGGATACCGAGAGCCCACAAGGGGTGATAGCAGTAGCAGAAATTCCCGAAGAAAAATCGATAGCGCATATAAGTGCACAAGCGAACTTCTTGATTGCAACCGACCGCATCCAAGATCCAGGAAACATGGGTACTATTATTCGAACGGCCGCTTGGTTTGGTGTGGATGGTATCTTAGTAGGAAAAGGGTCGGTGGATATTTTCAACCCAAAAGTTGTTCGAAGTACTGTGGGAGCTACCGGTGCATTGGAATATAGAAGTTCAAATTTAGAGGCAGAATTAGAGCTACTAGAAAAAGAAGGGTGGACCATTTATTTGCTCGACGGACATCCCGGTGCCCTTGAACTGTCAACGATTCCAATCATGGCTAAAACGGTGGTGGTTGTAGGGAATGAAGCAAATGGGATATCGGATGCACTCAAAACAAAAGAACGTCAAAGGGTGATGATTCCATTAAAAGGCGATGCTGCAACGGTAGAGAGTTTAAATGCCGCCATTGCACTAAGTATTGCACTTTATCAACTAAAAGGGTGAATTATCAACATTACCTTTTTGTGACTTTGTTAAGCCACCATTAAAATCTGCATTAGTTTTCCACAATCGTTGCATCTGGATAGGGCTTTAACTTTATTAGAAAAACGTTCTTTTCTATCATCTATTTAGGCTGGTGATTTAAGACCTAATCATAAAGACCTTTCTATGGCAACGAAGAAGCAGAAGAAGATTTTCGTACTCGATACCTCCGTTCTTTTATACGATTATGAAGCAGTTAAAAACTTCGAAAAAAACGATGTAGCGATACCCATTACCGTACTAGAGGAGCTAGACACTTTCAAAAAGGGGAACACGGTAATTAATTTACATGCAAGGGAGTTCATTCGATATTTAGATAGCATCTCGGATGATAATATGCTTCAAAACTGGATCCCATTAAATGGGCGGTCGCACGGTAAATTGAAAGTAATTAGTAATGGTGGAGATCATGTTGATGCCAATAAAGTTTTTGGTGCCAATCGAAATGATCATCACATCATTAATGCCGCGCTTCGGTTAAAAACCGAAAATGATGACCGCAAAGTCATCTTAGTATCCAAGGATATTAACCTGCGCTTGAAAGCAAGAGCTTTAAACTTAGATGCCGAAGATTACGAAACGGTTCAAGTTAAAGACATAGACCATCTGTACCGGGGTAAAACAGAATTGGAATTAGAAGATCCATCCCTTGTAAGTAAGTTTTATGAAAAGGGTAAAATTCGCCCTAAAAAGCTGATGGAAGATACACCTCCGAGTAATCATTACTACATCATTAAAAGTCATGGGTCATCGGCTTTAGGCTGGTATAATGCCAAGAGTAAGTACATCGAGCAGGTAGAGGCTACGAATGCCTTCGGTATTAAGCCTAAGAATGCCGAACAGACGTTTGCTATGCATGCACTGCTGAACCCAAATATCCTGCTTACTACCATTACGGGCGCTGCAGGAACGGGGAAAACCTTACTGGCCTTAGCCAGTGCATTAGAACGGCGTAGCGATTACAAACAAATCTATTTAGCACGCCCTATAGTGCCATTGAGTAACAAAGATATCGGGTATCTACCCGGGGATGCGGAGGCTAAAATCAATCCATATATGCAGCCACTTTGGGATAACCTGAGTTTTATAAAAAACCAGTTTAAAGAAGGCAGTAAGCAATACAAGAAAGTGGATGATATGGTACAAACCGATAAGCTGAGAATAGTGCCATTGGCTTATATCCGAGGCCGTAGTTTATCGAATGTGATTTTTATAGTAGATGAGGCTCAAAACTTAACTCCTCATGAAATTAAAACCATCATCACTCGTGCGGGCGAAAACACCAAGATTGTTTTCACTGGCGATATCTTTCAAATCGATACCCCATATCTAGACGCTCAAAGTAATGGATTGTCGTACTTGGTAGATCGTATGCAAAAGAGTGAGTTATATGCGCATGTTAACTTAGAGAAAGGCGAGCGCTCTGAATTGGCTAATATTGCCAGCCAACTTCTTTGATAAAAAAAGGCGGTACCTATAAGCATAAGTACCGCCTTAAAATTTAAAAGTTGAGAATCGAGTTTAGTTACTCCAACCTAATTCAACTTCAACTTCACCCTTGTTTTCAATCTCAGGGTTTAAGTGCTCGATGAGATAGTTCAGTCTCATTTTGTTGTAATGAGCACCATGTGCGCCTCTAATACCATGACGGTTGTTTGGGTACATCATTAGATCAAACTTCTTGCCCGCCTTAATGAGTGCATCTACCAACATGGTAGTGTTGGCTGGGTGAACGTTGTTATCAATAGAACCATGTACTAAAAGAAGTTTACCTTTTAGTTGATCAGCATAGGTCATTGCTGAACCCACATCATAACCTTTCTTGTTTTTCTGTGGAGTATTCATGTAACGCTCAGTGTAGATGGTATCATAACTTCTCCAATCGGTTACAGGCGCACCTGAGATACCAACATGGAATAAGTTCGGATAGCGAAGCATCAGCATAGCTGTAGCATATCCACCGTATGAGTGTCCATAAACACCAACTCTAGAAGCATCAGCATAAGGACGTTTAGTTACATGTTTAATGGCTTCAGCATAATCATCTATTTCAAGCGTACCTAAGTTCTCGTAGTGCAACGTAGCAAATTCTTTACCGCGATTTCCTGATCCACGGTAGTTAGCACGAACAACGATAAAGCCTAATTGTGCAAGGCGTTGGTAGCCGTCACTATTTTTGTAAGTGTTTGAAACATCTTGTGATTCTGGACCCCCATAAAGCGGGAGTACCACGGGATATTCTTTATTTGGGTTGAAATCAACCGGCTTGTAAATAAGGCCTGGCAGTTCAGTAACACCATCCGCAGCTTTAAACGTAAAGAATTCTGGCTTGCTTAGGTTTTCAGCAAGCACATTGCTTACGTCCGCCTTCATCATGTTTCTAACCATCTTGCCATTTGAAGTATACATATTCGCTTCATATGGCTGATCAAAAGAAGAGTGCGAGCAAATGTAGTAGTCGGCAGAAGGATTCATGCTAACATTATGGCGTCCTTCACCTTTCGATAGTTTCTTCATGTCGGTGCCGTCCATATCTACTACATAAAAATAGAGATCGAGCCCCATATTTTGGTAGGCCGAGAAGTACACCTTTTTATTCTTCTGGTCAACATTCACAATACTTCCAACTGGGAAATCACCTTTGGTAATCTGGTTGATGAGTTTACCATTGAAGTCGTAATGGTAAATGTGGTTATATCCACTTACTTCTGAGGTCCAGATGAACGTTTGGTTGTCGTCTAACTGAATGAAGTTATCATGCATATTAATGTATGCATCTTCTTTTTCTTCAAAAATTGTTCTCACAGATTGTGAACCAAGATTGTAAGCTAAGAACTCAAGGTGGTTTTGCTGACGGTTAAGTCTACGGAAGGTTAATTCCGAACCATCTTGTCTCCAAATAGGGCGCACGATGTAAGTATCAGGGTCGCTATTTGTTGGAACTTCCTCAATATCACCTGATTCTATATCAACGATGAAAAGCTTAACGGTTGGGTTGGTTTCACCAGCTTTAGGGTAACGCATGAGCTCTAAGCCTGCTTCAAACTCCAATTCATGTACAATTGGGAATTGGTGAACGTCCTTCTCATTGTACTGCATGTAGGCAATTTTGGAATTGTCTGGAGAGAACCAATAGGCTTCTCTTTGACCAAACTCTTCTGGGTATACCCAACTTGGGCGACCGTTCATTTGCTCTTCGCTACCGTAAGTAAGTCTTTTTTCTTCTTTAGTGGCCGTATCTACAACATAGATGTCGTAGCCTTTTACATAGGCAAATTTGGTGTAGTCGTGAGAATAGGTTCCGTTCCATAACTGCGAACGGCTCATGCCACGCATTAATTCATCGGTGTACGGTGCCTTTTCAACTTCAGGCTTATACAACTTACGCAGTTCACGTGTTTTTAAGTTGAACACGAAATCGGTCTTATCTTGTGTAAAGAAGATTCCGTTGTTATCCATCACATACTCAAAACGTGCGAATGGAAGGTGTTCTACATCTTTTTCAGTTAACGAGTTATACTGCTCGATGAGTGCATTTACAGTTTTCTTGTTAAACAGTGCACTACGTTTTTGGTTCTTTGGATTAACCTTGTAGAAAGTGACGTTGCCATCGTCATCTCTTTCTGTTTCCATGTACCCTTGATTGCCTGGTAGCCAATTCACTCCAGAGCTTCCTTCAAAGTTCACAAAATTACGCTGGCCCATTTTGGCATAAAGCTCTAATCCTGTGCTTTGGGAAAATGCAGTTGTGCTAATGCTTAATAAAAGAGCAAGAACTGCAATTGATTGAAATATCCGTTTCATATAAACAATTGGTTTGATGTTATTAGCGAGATGAATGTAACGTTAGTGAGTTCGATAAATTCACCCCACCCTGTAAAGAATCGTTAAGATGCTAAAATTGAAGGAATAATACAGCCTAAAGATGGGTAACAATTACATTTGAAATCTTGCGACCTAAAAAGCGTTCAGCGAGTTCATGAAATCGTTGAGGTCGATCGGTGACATAGCATTCAAATTTACCACTCGAATCATTTAGAGCACGCATAGCTTCAAGCTTCATTTTGGCTGTATTGGCAATGCTTTCAGCAGAATCGATGATTTCAATGTTATCATTTGCTAGAATAGACGGTATCACCTCTTTAAATAGGGGATAATGCGTACACCCTAATATTAATGAATCAATGTTTAGACTCTTAAAGGGTTCTAAATACTCGGTCAGTGTTAGCTTAGCGATGTCGTTGTTAATCCAACCTTCTTCGGCCAATGGCACCAATAGTGGACACGCTTTTTGGCTGACCACTGTCGAAGCATTGTGCTCTTTTATGGCGCGGATGTACGCTTCAGAGTTTACCGTACCTAAGGTACCAATTACTCCAATATGCTGGTGTTTGGGATGAGAAAAGGCGGTCTCAGTTCCAGCTGAAATTACATCTAACACTGGAATGCCTTTAGCAAGTTGGATGATTTCATCTTTGGCAAAAGCAGATACGGTGTTACAAGCAATGAGAATCATCTTCACCCCTTTTTGAATCAAGAAGTCTGTGATCTGAAGGGCATAATCACGCACGGTTTCGGTCGACTTAATTCCATAAGGTACACGGGCTGTGTCGCCAAAATAAATGATATGCTCGTTGGGAAGGGCTTCAGCCACAGCTTTTGCTACGGTTAAACCTCCAATTCCTGAATCAAATATGCCTATAGGGGCTTTGTTTGGACTATTCAAAAGGTGTGTGCGATTACTACGTTAAATTGAACTGCTTTTTTGCTAAAAAGGTTAGACCTTCTCTGATGAATTACATTAGTATATTCGTCCTTAATTAGTTCCACAATATAGAATCTTATCACATTGTTTAGAAGAACACTTCCCTATTTTTTGACCCTAATTACATTATTGGTTCTCGGCTCAGATACTCAAGCCCAAACTCCACCGGATACTTTAAAAGGTGAGTTAGAGGAAATTACGGTTGTGGGTTATGAAGGGAACCGAAGCATTATGCAAACTCCGGGGTCTATCACTTACATACCCACTACAACGCTTTCGGCGCTTCAGAATAATTCGTTGTTATATGGATTGAACCAAGTAGCAGGTGTGAAAATGGACGAACGTGCACCCGGTAGCTATAGAATCGCGATTAGAGGAAGTGCTTTACGATCACCATTTGGGGTGCGGAATGTGAAAATTTATTGGAATAATATTCCATTAACCGATCCTTCAGGAAGTACCGCTTTGAACCTCTTAGACAACCACAACATAAAGCAGGTGGAAGTGATAAAAGGCCCTACAGGAAGTATGTATGGAGCCGGAAATGGTGGAGTTTTACTCTTGAATAGCTTTGAACGCAATCCCGTTACTGCACGCAATGGTGCTGTAAATGTAGGCGAATATGGATACTTGAAGTACAATGGATCTTATATCACAAAAAATGACTTCGGGATTTTCCAGTATAAGTATGCTTCTCAAAAAACTGATGGCTACCGTGAGCAAGGCTACTTTGATCGTACAACCTTTGAGAGCAGTGCCAAAATTTATACCCCAAACGACATCTTCGTTACCATTTCAACTTTGTATACCAATTTAGACTATGGAATCCCTGGCGGTTTAAATGCCCAACAGTTTGAAGAAAACCCTCGCCAAGCACGAGCAGGAAGTGTTGAAAAAGAGTCGGGAGTACGCCAAGAGAATTTCCTATTTGGTGTTGATATGAGTACTCAATGGTCAGAGAATTGGTCGGGTGGTACCACTTTGTTTGGAAACTTGAGTTCATTTGAGAATCCATTTCTGTTCGATTACAAAAGAGATAGTAGAAAGAGTTGGGGTAACCGCTCGCAAATAGTGTACAATACCAAAGTGGGTGAAGTAGACCTGAATCTAAAAGGGGGCGCTGAAGTTCATCGGGCAAATCATGTAGCTCGAAACTTTCAGAATGATGCGGGTCAGCCTGACACGCTTAATTTTGACGATGAAATCGAAATTCGCAATCGCACCTACTATTTCAAATCGGAAGCTGATTTACCGAACAATGTATATCTAACCTTTGGATTGAGTGTGAACTCCATTCGCTACGACATCTATCGTGTGGCTACGAACTTAGATGGGGATAGTCCGCAGCGCGTTAAGAAAGATTTCGATTTAGAATTTATACCTAGAGTGGCGGCAGCTAAGCAATTAAATCCTAACACCACCTTACATGGAAGCATCAGCTGGGGCTTTTCGCCACCAACGGTAGAGGAAATTAGAACCAACGAAGGCAGCTTAAATTTAGGATTAAAACCTGAAAAAGGGATTAACTATGAGTTAGGCCTGAGGGGAAGAATCCCGGCCAAAAACTTCACTTATGATGCCGTGGTATTTTGGTTTATTCTTGATGAAACCATTGTACAGTTGCAATCGCCACGAGGGACCACCTTGTTTGAAAACGCAGGGAGCACTGATCAAAAAGGATTTGAATTAAGTACAGGGTGGCAGATTTGGAATATTCCGGGAGCGGTAATATCGCAGGTGCAATTCAATAACTCATACACTTACCATCATTTTAAATTTGATGAGTACAACCGAAGAGGGAATGACTATTCTGGAAATGATCTGACGGGTGTAGCCCCACATACGGTTAATTCTGAATTAAAAATCGCTTCTGCAACTGGCTTGTATAATCATTGGTCGCTGAATTATACCGATGAAATTCCATTGAATGATGGGAACACGGTGTATTCAGACCCATATACTCTAATACAGGTACAATTGGGGTATAAAACTAGAGTGGGAGATAAATTCTCCTTCGATATTCACGGAGGCATAGATAATCTGTTGGATGAAGACTACAGCCGTGGTTATGATGTGAATGCCTTTGGCGATCGTTACTTCCAACCTGCTCCAACGATGAATTGGTTCGCTGGCTTTAAATTTAATTACGAGTTGTAGGGAATTAAGAGTCGAGATTGATGGAAAACCTTTTAACTAATACAGAGTCTTTGGATGAATGGAGCAAGTAAAAACGATCCTGATCATCCTTCCAGTTAATCAAGGGTTTCCAGGGTCGGCGTTCCACTTCTAATGAAAATAAATGCCCATTTAAAACAACATCCTCACCGTCAATGATTTGGACATTTATATCAAGAAGAATGGGTTCATTGGCATTCTTGGTAGATTTTAAATCACTCCATTCAGATCTGAATTGAATGATTCTATCGTCGTTTAATCTGAAGATTCCTTCATCCGTACTGTTAACTCTACCTCTATAGGGTTCACTTTGGTCAAAGTAAGTTCTTTTTAAGCCCGGTAATTTTTGCTCTAAAAGGGAATTAAATTCTGCTTCATTATACAAGGTAAAGGCAGTGTGATAAGGAGTTGAAGTTTGAAAAGAACTGATTTCCCACCCGGAATCAATTTGTCGAACCTTATATAGTGTACCAGTGAATAATCTAGGTGAATAAATTATTTCGTATCCATTTTTGGTGCTATTAAAAATGAATGAGCCAGATCTATCGATAAAGTTTATAGCAGCAAATTTTTCTTGAAGACCAGTTAACTGGTTGTATGGGAAAAATTCGGAGTACTTAACTTCTAAGTCTCTTGAGTGGATGTAAAACAAAGAGCGTTGTAAAAATGGTGTAGACTCTGGGGTAACTCTGTTTCCATCCTTATATAAAGAGATGATTTTATCATCTATAAATTCAACATCGTTTGGGTAGAACTGCCATTTTGAGATATCAATCGGTTTTGAAGAAAGCTCTTCTCCTTGTTGAGTAATCGTAGAATATCTAAAACGCCCTTTGTCTACGATAAAGAAATGCCCTTTAGGAGTTTGTTCAAATAAACTGAAATTGAAGAATTCACCAGGGCCACTTCCTTGTTGTCCTATGGAGTTTAAATAGCGGCCTATGCCATTAAATTTTAGAATTTGTTTAGAGCCGTTGTCAGCTATGTAAATCGCTCCTAATGAATCGGTGAGTATGCCAACAGGATTTCCTAATAAATACTCTGAATGGGGTTCACGACCAATCACTAAATCAACAGTGTACTCAAGTTGAGTTAGGTCTTCAGGAATATTCTGATTGGTTGCTTTATCGCATGAATTAGAATGTACGATGAGAAGAAGTAGCAGGACTAGTTGTATTAACCCAAATATAGAACTACGATGCATGAGTGGTTTTACAGATTATGATTAAAACTTCCGAGCTAGAACAACGGTTTCCTTGAAGGTTCGATTCTTACCATTGGCGCTGTCATAAGCTTCAAAAAATAGGATATAGATTCCCACTCTGTTTGGGCCTCCATCGTCTTTAAGGCCATCCCAAATTATTGAACCCGTAAAGCCAGCAGCTTTGCCATTTACTAACTCGCGAACCTCTCGCCCATAGCGATCAAAGATGCGAATTCTTAGTAAGTAATCGGGTTGATCTAAGGTGTAGTTAATGGAAACAAAATCTTCGAATCCATCACCATCGGGCGAAAAAGGGTTGGGATTCACACTTACACCTGTACTGGCAGGGGCTTCCCCTGATTCTTGGTATATGCTATTTTCAGCCGTAGGTGTTCCACCTCTTACATCGGTACTAGAACTCCAATTTTGAGCCTCATTACTAGGTCCATGGGGGTTGATACGCTCCAAGGCGACTCCTTTTACCGATACTCTATTCGGGTTATGCCACTCTTCGGTATAGAACACCGAATCAATATTGGTAACCGTGCTATCCGAGATATAAATGGCATCGTTACTCGCTGATAAACTCAAGCTACTCCGATCTATCCTAGCTGTGAATGCTTCTTGCTCATCTGGTAATCCGAAGTAATCCTGAAGTTGGCTATCCATGAATATTTCAGTTTCATTTTCGGCATAGACCAGAAAATAGCTTCGAGCAGGTATCCATTTGTAGAATGTGGAAACCGGATTCAGGATATCTATTTCATTTTGTTCGTCGGGTGCATCATGCAGAAGTAGACCTTCCAATGAAACGGCATAGTCGCGTGTGTTATACAATTCGATATACTCGGTCTGGTCGGGCAGATTGTCTTCATTATCTGCAAGAGGGTCGAATAGGATTTCATTGATAACCACGGCTCCGGGTGTAATGGGCATTGCGATTTCAATAGCATCGCTTGCAGAGCTATTGCCCACGATATCCTCAAAATTGATTGCTTCAATAGTTGCGACTTCATTTAACGAAACACCGTTGCCATCAAGAAGCACTTCATTGGCTTCCGTAGTATCAAATTGAACAATATTGGTTGTGTTGCCATTTATGGTGATTTGAGCATTATCTAGATCAACAAATTCATTGAATGCTACAAATACCCGTCCGTCTAATTGGGCTCGCGCAAACAATAAACTTGGGGCCAACTCATCAGGAGTGTATACACTATTTTGCACTGCCGGAGTTGTACCATTTTCACTACTTCTCCAGTTTTGTGGATCATTTGATGCAGCATTCGGGTCGATCCGTTCGGTAGATATTCCTGCTTCAGTACCTCCAAATTCCGAAGTGTATGCCAAGGAATCGATAATAACTTCCTCTGCATTTTTAAGCACAATTTGATCGCCGGCATCGTTTAATGAAGGAAAGTTGGAAAGGTAGTACACCGACATTGAACTACTAGTTTGAGCAAAGGCTAGACTGTTGGTAAGTACTAGGTAGCTATCAGCTTCGATAATAATAGATGGAGGGAACGTGGCTTCGTTTTGCGTTGCATCACTGAGGGTCCATGCACTTAAATCAATATTTTTCTCAGATCGATTATAAATTTCCACAAACTCAGGGGCATCTTCATTGGCTTTTCGATATAGGATTTCATTAATCACGATATCTTTTTGAGCAGCCGGTTGGACTTCTAAATATTTAAAGGACGCATCAATGGGGATTGCGGTATTCCCAAATACATCCGATTGATTCTGAATACTGATGGAGTAGTTAAGTCCAGACTCAAAGGTGCTACTAAAGGTGATGGTTGTAGAGTCTTGATCAGTTTGAATACTCTGAATGGTTAAGGACGGGGAGATGGAATAATTAGTCTGAGTTTGGGCCGAAGTTGAGTCAACGGTTTCATTAAAAACTAAAGTGATGCTTTGGGCATCTTCTACAACTAGCGACTCTAATGAAGGAGGCGAATTATCTAGCGGAACAGAATTACTTCTCCCCGGCGTACCCCTAGCAAGGTCTAATGAGTTCCCCCAATTTTCTTTATAGATCGCTGAAACGGCACTACTTCTTCGTTCCAAAGCTACATTCTCACCACCCCAGCTTTCATCGTATTCTAAAGAGTCGATGAGGGTTGAATTCTGATTGTATACACGAACTTGATCCGACCCATTATTGAATGCAGGTAGGCTCACTTCATGAGAATAGATATTCCCAAATGATTGAAGGGATGCTGTATCAGAACTTATTACAATGAAACTATCGGGCAAAAGGGTGAGGTCTTCAGTAGATAAAACCGACAGGCTACTATTATCACTTAATTCCCAATCTTTCAGGTTTAAATACAAAGAAGTGGTGTTTTTCAACTCGATGTATTCGGATAAGCCAGTAGGTTCATCTTTCATGATTTCGTTAATAACAACCGCACCTTCCACGTAGTCATCATAGTTGAATAGGGTGAGCGTAGTATCCGCAAGCGTAGTTTGATTGGAAGCATCATCAATGGAAGAAATAGCTAGAGTGAGTTCCCCACTCGGTATGGGTGCATTAAAATTTAAATGCACGGAATCACTACTTACTTCTGTGATGGATGAAGGAGTGAAGGAACCCGGATTCAAAGTGAAGTCTGTGGTTTGAACAGAGGTGGAAGCGTAAGGGATATTGAATGAAACACCAATTTGTGTGTCGTTAATACCAACATTTTTTACCGTGATGGGAGGGATGTCAATCTTAAAATCGAAGGTGAATTTATCGACCCTGCTGGAAGTGTATGTGGTTTTAAGGCCTAAATGTGTTGCGGTTGTAAAGGTGTTGTCGGTGCCTGTTGCTTCTTGAACCACAGGTGCTGAATAAGAAGTTGCTACACTCAATGTCCAGTTCCCAGCGTTATCTCGATTCACTCTGATGCGGTAATCACCACCCGAAGCAATGCTGGTGGTTCCCGTTAGTACTTGGTTGTCTTGAACTCCATTGGTAACTCGGAATAACCGAAGAACATCCCCCGATCCATTTTCCCCAGCTTGAAGTACATATCCATTTAGAGCACTATTTAAATCTGAACTTGAACTCATTAAATAGATTTCGGCTTTATTGCCAGCTGAAGGGCTGAAGCCATCAAGCCTTAGAAAAAACTCCCAATAACCCACTACTTGTGTAGACGGAGTGATGATTTGAGTAGTGCCAGCTGAAGGAGCGGTTTGTTGAAGTAATACATTGTCACCTTCAAGAATAAAAGTGAAATGGCTTGTATCGCCTACCCATTCGGATAAATCTTGGTCGCTAAAATCGTCTTCAAAGTTTGCCGTTTGGGCAAATACAGACCATGGGTAAACAAATAATATCAATAGACATAAACGCCACATGGTATACTATAATTGACCCGCTTTAGATTGTCAATAGGAGTTGTGGAGTTTATAGACAAAAAAATAGGGTAAAAGAATATTCCATCTTTTACCCCTGGAAGGACATTGGAAACGCTTACGCGCCCCCAAGGCAATGATTAGTTTAACTCTCTCTTACGACCATAAACCTCTCTTAACCGATTAGTTAGACCATTAAGTGAGGAAGTCCTTACATTTTTTTCGTACATTTTTTTTGATGCCGACTAACATGTATAAACTCATAAAAAACAATAAATATTATGCGTGCACTTCCATTTTTAATTGATGATTTAAACGGAGGGTTTATGAAAGTGGAAGGAATTCTGAGCGTTGATGGCGATAAATTTTCAATCGAGTTTCAGAAAAAAGACTCATTATTTGAAGCCTACAAATCTGAACTCATGCATTGCGAGATTTCTTTCTCTGATTTGGACTTAGTTGAGTTTAAAAAAGGATTGTTCACTTCCAAGTTGATTCTTCAAGCAAAGAAAGCGGCTGTGTTTAGTGATCTCCCGGGAGATGATCTAATATCTCGCACCCTTAAAGTGAAGAAAAAGCATAGGGATATTGCCGCGTCCATAGCTTCAAGAGTAAATCTCGAGCTTTCGGAAATGAAGCTTCGAGAACTAGATGAGTAATACTTCTATAAAATAAAAAAGGGTGCCATTGTTAATAGCACCCTTCATTTAAATTCAAGGTTAAGCTATTTTAGAATTCCTTTTTTATAAAGGAGTTCAGCATTAAGTATAGCTCCACCTGCAGCTCCACGGATAGTATTATGAGCCATAGCAACAAAACTGATATCGAATACTTCCGCCATACGTAATCTTCCCATATGCAATTGCATGCCTCCTTCTTGGTCGGCATGAAGGCGTGGTTGTGGGTAGCGTTCTTCTTCATGCAATTTGATAACTTCAGAAGGTGAAGAGGGGAGGTTTAATTCAGCAATAGGGTTTTCCCAAGATTGAATGGCCTCTTTAACTTCATTAATGTTTTTAGGAGTGCGTTTAAACTTCACCGTAGCTGAAATCATATGCCCATTGATGGAAGGCACACGAGTGGCCGTTGCTTGTAAAGCAAAATGAGGCTCATCTAATTCGCCATTATTTAAAGTGGCTAGCAGTTTTTGAGTTTCAGGAGCAATTTTAGGTTCTTCACCAGATATGAATGGAACTACATTTCCAAGGATATCTAAGCTTGGAACCCCTGGGTATCCCGCACCAGAAACGGCTTGCATAGTCGTTAACACAACCGTTTCGATACCAAATTCTTTATGCAAAGGATTCAACGCTAATGAGAGCGGTACCGCTACACAGTTTGGGTTGGTAACAATCCATCCGCTTCCATCTTCGGTGAACGACTGGCTTTGAATGAGTGCGATGTGCTCTGGGTTAACCTCGGGCACCAGTAAAGGCACCGAATTATCCATTCTATAGTTCTTAGCATTTGATATCACCGGAATGCCTGCTCGAGCAAAGGCTCCTTCAATTGCTGTGGCAACGGAAGAATCTAAGCCTGAAAAAACGAAATCAACTTCACTAAAAGCAGAGGGTTCACAGGTTGCAACCGTCATCTCTGCAATGTGATTCGGAAGGGGTACATCTTCTACCCAATTGGCAGCCTGTTTATAACGTTTACCTGCAGAGCGCTCTGATGCACCCAGTGCACAGATTTCAAACCAAGGATGGTTTTGCAGTAAACGAATAAATTTTTGGCCAACGGCGCCAGTAGCACCTAAAATTCCGACTTTCATGTTCGAAGTTGTAATAGATTGAATGGTTTAATTTAAAAGGCTAAAAATACCATTTCATTTTACGGGATGCTGAATAATGTTAGGGGTTTAAACAAGCAATTAATGAAGCCTCAACGTCTGCAAAATGTCTTCATAAGAGTGTTATCAAATTCCTATCTTATAGGCTTACATCAAATTCAAAAATCAGAAAATTTTTCATGTCGAATTTAGATAGTCTGGATAAGATTGTTTCGCTAGCAAAAGCACGTGGTTTCATTTTTCAATCCTCTGAAATTTATGGAGGCCTTAGTGCGGTATACGATTACGGCCCCCTCGGTGTAGAGCTGAAGCGTAACATCCGCAATGCTTGGTGGAAAGAGATGACTCGTAGACATGATAATGTAGTGGGGATTGATGCCGCTATTTTCATGCACCCAAAAGTTTGGGAAGCCAGTGGGCACGTGGGGGGGTTTAACGATCCAATGATTGATGATAAGCAATCGAAGAAACGCTACCGCGCGGATATGCTCATTGAGCAGTATATCATGAAGTTGGAAAAAGATGGCAAAGAGGATAAAGCGAAAGAGATTCAAGAGCTCTTAGATACTTCTGGAACTCGAAAGAGTTTAACAGAAGATTTATATGATATTATCATCGAAAATGAAATCCGTTCTCCAGATTCTGGCGCTTTTGATTGGACAGAAGTTCGCCAATTCAATTTGATGTTTAAGACTCAATTTGGAGCTACTTCAAGTGAAGAAGATGGGGTGTACCTACGCCCTGAGACGGCTCAAGGTATTTTTGTGAACTACAAGAACGTAATGGACACAAGCCGAGTGTCGGTACCTTTTGGAATTGCACAAACGGGGAAAGCTTTCAGAAATGAAGTAGTAGCTCGTCAGTTTGTATTCCGAATGCGTGAATTTGAGCAGATGGAAATGCAATATTTTGTTGAACCTGGTACGGATGAAGCATCTTATGAAGAGTGGTTAGAAAAACGATTGGCTTGGCATAAGAGCATTGGTATTCGCGAAGAACACTTGCGCACCGCTCCACATCCAGATGATAAACTTGCCCATTATGCTCGTGCTGCAGCTGATATTCAGTATAAATATCCAATTGGCTGGCAGGAAGTTGAAGGAATCCATAACCGTTCTGATTTTGATTTAAAGCAGCATCAAGAGTACTCGGGTAAAAAAATGGAGTACTTTGATCAGAAGAATCAAAAGAGATACATCCCCTATGTAATTGAGACTTCGGTTGGGTTAGATCGTTTAACGTTAATGGTGCTGTGTGATGCATACCGTGAGGAAGAAGTAGATGGCGATAAGCGCGTAGTTCTTAAACTGCATCCTAAGTTAGCTCCTGTACAAGTAGGTATTTTCCCACTGATCAAAAAGCCCGCTCTGCAGGAAGTTGCTAAAAAACTGGAAATGGAATTACGTGAAGAATTCTCGGTTCAATACGATGAGTCAGGTTCTATCGGTAAGCGTTACCGCCGTTTAGACGAAGCAGGTACTCCATTCTGTATCACGGTAGATTTCGATGGTTTAGAAGACGACACCGTAACCATTAGGCATCGAGATGACATGAGCCAAGAACGTGTGCCTCTAGATAAAGTAGCAGATGTGATTAGAACAGGAATGAATAACTGGAAACCGAACTAGGGATCTACATTCACCTTTAGAAATTAAAAAGCCTTGTATTCGAAAGAGTACAAGGCTTTTTTTGTATCAAATAAAAAATATAATACAAGAAGTAGGTTATTCGGTAATTCCGATTACCCCGCAAGCAATACGTGCACCTGCATCACCGGATGGTTGAGATTCAAAATCATCTTCTCCGGCATGAATGATTATTCCACGACCTACAATCTCCATGAGATGAATTCGGTTATCAGTATAGGTGAGTGAAGTTGTAGCATTCTCACCGTCACTTTCCAAATTACCCATATCGCCTACATGACGTTTGTTGGCATCAGGATCGTTATGAGGAGCATCTTCAGGGTTATAATGTCCACCTGCTGAAGTTCCGTCAGCTGCAGAGCAGTCGCCATATTGGTGAATGTGGAAACCATGTTTGCCAGCTTCAAGTCCGCTAATTGAGGCAGAAACGGTTACCCCTTCGGTACCTTTTTCAAAGGTTACTGTGCCAGATACACCGCTTTCACCAACAGGATGTACAGTAGCGATGGCTTTAGTTATTTCAGGGCCGTCAAATTCTTTTACATACATGACTTCTTCTTTTTGAGTACAAGAAAACATGGTAATGCATAATGCTATGAGCAATAAGTTCTTCATGAGGGAATTTTGTTAGTTATTGATTTTATACTTTTAACAGTGAAAAAAATTCATTCATTCACTAGAAACAAGTCGTTCTCTATAGTTTTGAATAGTTTTAATCTTTTTAACAAGAGTGTTATATACCTCTGGATGTTTCGAAGAAAATTCTTTGATCTTTTTATTTTGTTTGAAGTCGCGTAATACTTCATTACCACTTTTAAACATGGTAGAGGTAGCTAAACTAAATGCTAAGTAGCCTAAAGTATACCAAAAAGGCACTCCTGCTATCAGCAGTATAATGGTTACAAAAAGATAAAAAAGTGGGAATAGGGTAAGCCCAAGTACGAATTTTATGGATGCGTCAAAGGCTTTGTCTTTGATTTTATCACGTACAACACTTCGCACGGGTTGATAGGGAATTACATTATTTATCCAAACTAGGAAGTAGAGGGGCGCAAGAAGAATTTGTTTCCAACGTGGTTTTTTAACATCCGCAATCCTTCGAATGTTTAGATCGTATTCAGAAGCCGTCTCCAAAATTTCTTCCGCTGTTTGAATGAGTTCGGGAGTATGGTCTGCTTCAACTTTGGCCACTAATGCATTCATGTACTCTGGGTCAGCGACTTTCTTTCGCACGGGCTCAAGTTCATCTAGTGCTACTTTAGCCAATGGGTATTGGTCAAGTTTCTGCACATGCATGATGATTGGTTTCAGATTCTCGGCTACTGCATTTTTAAGTGCATTCGCAGCTTTACGCTCATCTTCCTCATAAATATCTTTGAAATCAGCTACACGAATTGGATCTCCATACACCACTCGTACTTCATTTCGAGATAATTGATGGTCGCTGTAGTTTACCCCAACAGGTTGAATGTATAAATCTAACTCCCAGTTGTTTTGAATTTCAGCATCAAAGGCAATGCGAGTAAACCCTTTACTCAGTGGACGTAACCTTCGGCGTAAATCATGATTAGCTTCCGCGAAAATCAGCACGCATTCATTGTCTGACAATAGATCTACACAACGTTGAAAAATGGCATTGTTCTTTTGGATACTGCTCATCCCATCACGCACTCTATAAACCGGTAACATGTTTAATGAACGCAAAAACCAGTTCATAAAAGGAGTGTTGAATGCCTTTGCTCTGGTTAGAAAAGAGGTGCTACGATGCAGATTGGTAGTAATCAGCATTGCATCCATAAAGGAATTCTGATGATTCGGTACCAACAATAAAGGCTTGTCCTTATAAACCTTCTTTTTGTTGTCTATTCGAATCTTTTTGTAGAATAATTTTAAACCTGTTCCTGCTACTCCATAGCGAATAGCGTGATACCATAAGAAGTTTTTACGCATTTGTAAGTACGCGTTGAATTGATTTTTTACCAACCGACCAGTACCAACCTAATGTTAGTCCTGCTAAGATATGCCAAATACCCCACCAAGCAGTGATTAAGGCCATACCGCCCAGTCCATCAAAGAAATTAAAAATTAAAAGTAACCCGAGCCCTGAGTTTTGAATGCCCGTTTCTATAGATATTGATTTTCGATCAGCGTACGGTAAGCCAGCTAAAGCAGCTATTCCATACCCAGAGCCTAAAGCTACTGCATTATGTATCATTACAATTAGAAATACAAACTCCACATATTGAATGAAACTGTCAAAGTTCATCATGAATGCTACAATCACAAAACCCGCAAAAAATACAACACCAAAACCTTTTATCCATGGGCTCAATTTCTCTGCAATCACCGGTTTCGTATGTCGCACTATCATTCCTAAAACAAGTGGAACCCCGAGAATAAGAACGATGATTTCGAATACCTTGGCTAAGTCTAAGCTTATTTCCTGTAGTATAGCTTGAGTTGGGGGATATAGACTGGCCCACAAAGTGAAATTTAATGGAGTTAATATAATGGCGAATAAAGTTGCGATGGCTGTCATACTCACCGAGAGCGCTGCATTGCCACGCGCTAGTAGGGAAAAGAAATTAGAGATGTTGCCCCCCGGACAAGCCGCAACCATCATCATGCCTAAAGCAATACTTGGTGCGGGTTCCATAATCCAAACAAGCACGAAGGTTAAAAGGGGTAAGAGTATAAACTGTGAAGCAGACCCTAAAAAAGTTGCTTTAGGGTTTTTCGCGATGTCTTTGAAATCTTGTATAGTTAGCTCAAGGGCTACCCCAAACATGATAACGGCTAGTGATACATTCATCACCATAAGCCCGTCGTTACCAAGGTTAAGTCGTAGTGCGTCTATAGTTTCCGTCATGCAGGAATGTAAAGCTTTTTTTGAAATCGATTTCTATTAAAGCTTTAGGCTCTGCTGAAATTACATCAGATATAGCGTTCGGCCCATGTACCTAAAACTTTGCCCACATATAGGCTATCACTTTTATTTGAAAGCAAGTGATCGGCAGTATCTAAAGATATAAAACTCCGTGGATGCTTTGCAGCGTTGAAGATCTGAGAGGCGTTATCAATGCCTACGGTGTTATCGATTGGGGAGTGAAAGATGATAAGTGCTCGTTTGAGTGAGCTAATGGTATGCTCCATCCGTTCTTTTTCAAGGTCTTCAATGAACTGCTTCTTAATCACAAATGGGCGACCTTCGAGTTGAACTTTAGCTTCTCCTTTTTCCATGATTTCCTCCAAGTTCATCTCAAAATTTTCTATCACATGTGAGGGGTCGGCTGGTGCGGCAATTGTGGCCACTGCTTGTACTTTGTCCATTTTGTGTGCAGCCTGAAGCACGGCAGCACCCCCTAATGAGTGACCAATAAGCACAGAAGGAGCTTGGTACTCTTGCTGCATAAACTCATAAGCCGCGATCAAGTCGTCTATATTGGATGAGAAGTTGGTGTCTTCAAAATCCCCTGAACTTTGACCTAACCCTGTGAAATCGAACCGTAAAGTAGCATAGCCAATTTCAGCGAGTGAAGTAGTGATATTGCCAACCGCTTTAAGATCTTTGGAGCAGGTAAAACAGTGTGCAAATAAAGCATAGGCTTTGGGTTCACCCTCGGGCAAATCCATTTTAGCCGAAAGTTTATGTCCTTGAGATCCAGTGAATGTAATTTTTTTAGATGGCATGGCTAACTTTTATATGAACAAGTGATTGAGACGGTACACAAAACAAAAAATAAAGTGTACATTCTCGTGAAATAGAACAAACTAACAGAATGATTTTATAATGAGTTCAACAATCGCACCCTTTCATTTAGCTTTTCCGGTTTCCGATTTAAAGGAAACACATACTTTTTATACTGAAATCTTAGGCTGTAGCACGGGCCGTAGTTCGGATCAGTGGATTGATTTCAATATGTGGGGACATCAAGTGGTAGCACATTTAAGTCCAGAAGAAGCGGGGAAGTCTGCTACCAATGCGGTGGATGGAAAAGGAGTTCCGGTTCGTCATTTTGGGGTTATTATCGATATGGATGAATGGGAAGCACTTGCAGAGCGTGTAAAAAATGCGGGTATAGATTTTATAATTGAGCCTTATGTGCGCTTTAAAGGTGAGCCGGGTGAGCAAGCTACTATGTTTTTCTTAGACCCAAGTGGTAACGCCCTCGAGTTCAAAGCATTTGGCGACAAAAGCCAGATTTTTGCTACCTAAATGGCGGTATAGTTTATAAAGCCTCGGAAATTTTCGAGGCTTTTTACTTTAACTCCCCTCTTCAATCACTTTGATTTCGGTGGCTAGATAGGTGCCAAAAGTAGCTACTTGTTGCGACTGCCAATGGTCAATCATTTCGGCTTCAGGATTGAAGTAATGATAGGTATGCGTTTTACCATCTTTTGTGATCTTGACTCTATAAGATCTTGAGATATTGGTAACTGGACCTGATTTTCGGCTTTCAATCTTTGATTGATCTTCCATGTCGTAGATATCTAGCGCTTCTAAGATAAACTCAAAGTCTTCCCAGCCTTGGGTAGGCTCGATAGCTATGGTTCTTACAAGCTGACGAGTATCAGGATTGTTAGTGCTATACTGTTTTACAATCCCCTCCCAGTTTCCTTCTTCCTTAACAAAGATATATTCCACTCGTTCATTGATAAAAACTCGTATTTCGTGAAGAGGGGCTACTTTTTCCTGTTGAACCGGTGGGGTAGGTGAGGGTTCTTCAACAGGTTGATCTTGAATCGTGTTATTAGAAGTAGAGCAACCTAGGGTTACTGCCACCATTGCTATCCATACGAAAGCCAGACGTAGTTGTACCATTTATGAGAGCTCTTGTTCTATAACTTCAATCCTATTCGCGTATTCTTCCCATTGCGAATAGTGTGCTGTAAGGTCCATCTTTAATTGTTCATATTCCAGTGTTGTATTCTTCACCTTTTCGGCATCGTCATAGAAATCTGTTTCAGCCATCATGGCTTCAATTTCATTCTTACGTTCTTCTGCTTTTTCAATGGCTTCTTCAACTTGCTGAAGTTTCTTTTTAACCGGTCCAATGCGCTTATTGAGAGCATTACGGCGTTCCGCTTCAATACGTCGCTCTTCTTTTCTAGAAAGTGCGGGTTTGTCGTCCGACGAAGAGTTGTTACTTCCGCTTGAACCATTGCCATCATTTTGGGATTTCTCTAATTCTGCTTCTTCTCGTTTTTTATCGAGGAAGTAAGAGATGTTGCCCAGGTATGTTTTGATGCGTTGTGGTTGAACTTCCAGTACTTTTGTAACGATAGGATCTAAGAAAGCCCTATCGTGAGATACAATCACACAGGTTCCTTCATATTGCTGCAAGGCTTGCTGAAGGATGTTCTTACTGCTCATATCAAGGTGGTTGGTAGGCTCATCAAAAATCAGAAAGTTAGAAGGCGACAGTAACATTTTTGCTAAGGCCAACCGACTCTTTTCACCACCTGATAATACTTTTACCTTTTTGAATACATCGTCGCCAGTAAATAAAAAGCTACCTAGTATAGATCGAAGTCGACTTTCTTTTTCTCCGGAACCCGCATCCATCATGATTTCGAGCGGGTCTTTATTCAGGTTTAAGTCTTCGGCCTGATGCTGTGCAAAGTAATTGGTACTTACTTTATGGCCTTCGATGCGGTCTCCGCCTTGGAATTCTTCTAAGCCAGCTAGAATTCGGATCATGGTAGACTTACCAGCCCCATTTGGACCCACAACGGCAATTTTATCGCCGCGTTCAATTTCATAATCAAGCCCATCGAATACTACGTTCGAGCCATAGCTTTTTTGGATATTCTCGAGTCGCATCACCACCAAGCCACTGCGTTCGGGCGATGGAAAACTAAATGAAACGTTGGCTAATTCATCCTCAACTTCAATACGGTCTATCTTCTCAAGCTGCTTAATGCGACTTTGAACTTGTCGTGCTTTGGAAGCTTTGTATCGAAAGCGTTCCACAAACTCTTCTGTTTCCTTAAGCTGCTTTTCTTGGTTTTTCTGGGCGTTGATAAGAAGCTCGCGTTCTTCTTCCCACTTGTTCTCATAGTAGGTGTAGTTACCAGCGTAATCGCTTAATGAACCCCTGCGAAGAGCCAGGGTTCGGGTGGTAATGGTATCTAAAAAAGCACGATCGTGAGATACTACAATTACGGCGCCTTCATAGCTATTTAAGAAGTTCTCCATCCATTGTAGCGATTCGATATCCAAGTGATTGGTAGGCTCATCTAACAGTAAATAAGTGGGCTTTTTAAGAAGCAGTTTGGCCAAGGCTATACGCATTAACCAACCCCCACTGAACTCAGAAGTAGAGCGGTTGAAGTCACTATCTTTGAAACCTAATCCCATTAGCACTTTTTCAACATCAGAACGAAGCGTGTATAAACCTGAAGCTTCCAATTTTGTTTGAAGCTCACCATAGCGCTCCATTAGTTTTTCGTGCTCGGCTGAATCGGGTGCTGTGGTTCCAAGCTGAACCTGTAAATCTTTAACCTTCTGTTCGAGCTCAAAAAGTGGTTTATAAACCGTTTCCACTTCTTCTACAACCGTTAGGGTGAAATCAGGATCAACACCATCCTGTGGGAGGTAACCCAAGGTCTCTTCTTTACTCAATATCACTTTGCCACCATCGGCTTCACGTAGCCCCATAATGATTTTTAGCAGGGTAGATTTTCCCGCACCATTGGGACCAACTAAACCAATTCGTTCTCCCGGATTGATAAGAGTGGATACTTCATCGAGAAGGTCACGTTCACCTAAAGAAAGGGATATCTTTTCAAGTTGTAGCAAGTGGGTAGTTGAGTTTTGAAAGTGATTATTAAATTATATACTAGCCAAAAAGAGTATCGTGTATTGCTTGAGCCGATGTAATCATCTCGTCTTCATTTACAACCATATTGATGATACGCTTCTCTTTGCTGAAGGAAATCATATCAAGTGGTAAGGCTTTCAGTGGTTTGAAAATACTGTTGGTCAAATCAGTTGACTGTGAAAGATTGCAACCAATGATACTAATTAACCCTTTACTGTTCTGAACGCTCACTTGGCCCACTTCAATAAATGCTTTGGTAAACTCATCGAGATCCAGAGAGTTTGTTAGCGCGATAGTCACGGATGCTTCTGTGGTGTTAACTGCATCCACTGTGATTTTATGATCTTCTAAAACTTTGAAAACCTTGCGTAGAAAGTTGTAGCCCATCACCGTTTCATAAGCGCTGATGGTAAGTAGAGCCATATTATCCTTAAACGAAATGGCAAGAGCATCACGGTCGCTTATGGAATCCCGAATAATCTTAGTGCCTGTATCTTCCGGCTTAAACATGTTTTTCACCAACACAGGGATGTTTCGCTCTTGTGCGGGCTTTAAGGTAGATGGGTGGAGTACTTTACTACCGAAGTATGCCATCTCTGTAGCATCGAAATAACTCAGTTCAGCTAATGGTGTAGCATTCTTGATATACCTTGGGTCGCTTGTAAAAACACCACTCACATCGGTCCAAATTTCAATAGTGGTAGCGTGAACCGCTCCCCCAATAAGACTTGCGGAATAATCAGATCCTTCAAATCCTAAAGTAGTGGTAGTTCCGTCTTGAGCTTCCCCATAAAATCCACCAATAATAGGAGTGAAGCCTCCTTCCATAATGGTGATAAGGGATTCAATTTTTTGATTGATCAACCCTAGATTTGGTTTGGCATTACCATAGGTTAAATCCGTTTTGATAACTTTTTTAGCATCCACAAACTGCGTGAGTTGATCAGTAGCTAATCCACATTGTGCCAGTAGATATGAGCTGATTTGCTCACCCACGGCGGCAATGGCGTCTTTCAAACTAGGTGTTAAATCATTGAGCTTATGGCAATAGCTAAGCAGTTTGTTTAGGAAGCCAATTTTTTGCTCAAGCTTCAGCGTACAGCTTTCAAGTATAAGTGCATTTTTAGCATGAGGATTTTCATCCAAGAAATTTTTCACCAAGTCTAAATGTCGTTGGTGTATAGAAGCTGAAATCTCTCTAGCTGCATCCAAGTTTCCTGAGCCAGCGAGTTCACCAGCTTCAATGAGTTGTCGTGTAGTTTTGGCTGTAGCCGACACCACCACAATGGGATGTTCATAACTTTTGATGATCTCAAGAACCTTTTTCCAGGTTTGATGATCATTCATTGAGGTGCCGCCAAATTTGAGTACGTGTATATCCATGCTGTAATTAATTAGGTGCAGAAAATAAGGCTTCTTATGGCGTATTGCATTCCAGATTCTGAATTAAGTTCCTAGGCACTGTTTGCTATTAAAATCGACCAATTTAGTACTCAAAGTGGATGAATTAATGGTATCTTTGTGGTTAAAAAATGAAAGTTGCTGTAATAGGTGGCGGTGCCGCCGGTTTTTTTAGTGCTATCTCAGTTAAGCATCATCATCCCGATGCAAGCGTTACCATTTATGAGCGTTCCAACAAAGTGCTCTCTAAAGTGAAAGTATCAGGGGGAGGGCGATGCAATGTAA
This sequence comes from Balneola vulgaris DSM 17893, assembly GCF_000375465.1. Taxonomy (NCBI): domain Bacteria; kingdom Pseudomonadati; phylum Balneolota; class Balneolia; order Balneolales; family Balneolaceae; genus Balneola; species Balneola vulgaris. The sequence goes on along the minus strand of NZ_AQXH01000005.1, from coordinate 44,269 downwards.
CCCATCATTGTTTCAAAGTTGGTGAGCTCGTTAAGTTTTATCCAAGAGGTGAAAAACCACTTCGCAAGGCATTTGGGATTTTTTCACCAACCGATACGGTAGCATGGTTTAATGAGCGAGGGGTGGAGCTAAAGACCGAAGAAGATGGACGAATGTTTCCCATCACTGATGATTCCCAAACCATTATAGATACGTTGATGGGTGAAGTGCAGCAGTTAGGGATAGGGGTAAAGTTGCAGTCGTCTATAAAGCGACTCAAACCAATAGATTCAGGTTGGTTGTTGGGGTTTAAAGGTGGCGAAACTAAAGAAGTGGACAAGGTGATTGTAGCAACGGGGGGAAGCCCACGAACAGAAGGATTTGATTGGTTACGCGATTTAGGGCATGTCATTGAGGAACCGGTGCCGTCTTTGTTTACCTTTAATATGCCCAAAGAACCTATCAAAGATTTGATGGGAGTTGTAGCGGAACCAGTATCTGCGAAAGTAATGGGGACTAAATTGAGCAGTGAAGGACCTTTGCTTATCACGCATTGGGGGATGAGTGGTCCAGCCATTTTAAAACTGTCAGCTTTTGGAGCTCGAATCTTACATGAGTTAGATTATTCCTTCAAAGTACTCATTAACTGGACGGGGAGCTTAAGTGAGCAGGATATCAGAGCCGAGTTGAGAAAAGTGGTGGACTCAGCTCCCAAGAAAAAGATTCGCAATGTAAACCCATTTGGGTTGCCATCAAGGTTATGGGATTTTTTGATCTCAAAAATCGAAATTGATGAAACCATGATATGGATGAACATGGGTAAGAAGAACATCAATCGACTAGTGCATGTACTAACCAACGACGTTTACCAAGTAGAAGGAAAAACTACATTCAAAGAAGAGTTTGTGACTTGTGGCGGAGTATCATTGTCGGACATTGATATCAAAGCAATGAAAAGCAAAGTGCAGCCTAATCTGTATTTCGCAGGCGAAGTTATGGATGTAGATGGGGTAACCGGAGGCTTTAACTTTCAGGCAGCTTGGACCTCCGGATTTATCGCTGGCAAACTTAGTTAATCTAGGTCTACTGAAAATACGCTATCGATTCCCTGACGAAGGTTGTATTGACTTTTCATCACTTCACCGTAGGCACCACAGCTACGAATTGCGAGCAAGTTACCACGTTCCAGTTTCGGGAATTCAAGATCGGTTCTAAAGGTATCTGAACTCTCACAAATAGGCCCAACCACATCATAGGTATCTGTTTCGGTGGAAATGGGGGTAAGTAATTGAATACTGTGTTTAGCTTGATAGAGCGCAGGGCGTATTAGCTCTGTCATGCCAGCATCAATGATGGCGAAGTTCTTTTGGCGACCATGTTTGGTATACAGCACTTCGGTAATTAAGCTTCCGCACTGTCCGGTTACAGATCTGCCCAATTCAAAGTGCAATTCTTGATCATCGCGAAGATTGAGATGTTCGTCAAATAAGCCAAAGAAGTGTTCAAAGTCAGGTATGGCGTTGCCGTCGGGATCAGCGTAGTTGATACCATAGCCACCACCCACATTAATCACTTTAAGTTGAATGCCTTTATCAGAGAAAACTTGATTCAGCGAATTAGCACGATCGCATAACTCACGGAATGGTTTTAGCTCTTCAATTTGAGATCCAATATGAAAATGAATGCCGATTAAGTCGATATGCTTAAGCGTTGGCAGTAATTCGAATATTAGTGGAAGGTCTTCCTCGTTGATGCCGAATTTGTTTTCGTCCAAGCCCGTTGTGATATACTTGTGTGTTTTCGCATCTACATTCGGGTTGATACGAAGTGCTACTCGAGCGGTGCAATCCTTAGCTTCAGCTAATTCATTGATTACCTGAAGCTCTTGTACCGACTCACAGTTAAAGCAAAAGATGTCGTGCTCTAAGCCTAGGTTGATCTCACTATCTCTTTTTCCAACACCGGCAAAAGCAATTTGGTGAGGCTCAAACCCACAATCTAAAGCGCGTTGCACTTCACCACCGCTCACGCAGTCGGCACCTAAGCCTGCTTTACGTATTTCTTCTAATATGCGAGGTTGGTGATTCGCCTTTAGTGCAAAATGAACATGGTATCCTTTTCGAATACCATGTTTATCAATTTGCTGTAATGTTTGCTTCAGTACGTCTAAGTCGTAAAAGTAAAACGGCGTGGTATGATCTCTAAACTGAGAGATCCTTGTTTCAGAAAACATTACTCGGGTAAGGTAGGGTTAGGTTCATCATTAGATTCAACATCAACAGGTTTTGCATCAGGCGCATCATTAGAAACCAAACCAACAATAATGTTGCCCGGCTGTGGAGATGGTGGATTATCTAATGAGAATGGCTCAACGGTCTCTTCTTCTGTTACAACAAACAGAGGAATAGCTTGTTCACCATAATGCTTTTGATAGTCAGCAAAGGTGAATTCAGCCGTAAGAGGAGTTTTTCTGATTGAAGCTCCATTGCGTGAGAAGCTGTCGATTTTATCAAAATTCATATCTTTTGAGAAGAGTGCACGTCCGCCTAGCGACTCGTTCGACTCCACTTCTCGTTTACTCGCACTTGAGCGAGGCACTAGTTCAAACACTTGGCTTGAACCAAAGATTTCTGAGAAGCGAATGGCTGAAAGTGAGTTCACTTCATCGTTGGGAGTCATAGCCATGATTTTTCCAATGCCATCAAATTCGATTTCATCCATGGCATAATCTGAAAGAATGTTACCGTAATAGGTGTTCAATCCAGACTTTCTAGCTTTTGAGATATTCTCCCAGTTTGAATCAGCTACCAATACTTTGAATCCAAAATCTTTCAATGCTTGGGCCATCATACGTGCCCAATTATGAGCGCCGACTACAAGTACACCATTCGGTTCTTCTTTAGCTACACCAAGGAAACGAGCGAGGGGGCTAGCGCTTAGTCCGTAAATAGTTACCGTAGCAATAATTACGATGAAGGTATAAGGCACCAGTTGTTCTGCAGCTGCATAACCTTCTTGTTCAAGGCGTAGTGCAAAAACGGCTGAGATAGCCGCTGCTACAATACCTCTTGGAGCCATCCAAGCAATAAAGGTCTTTTCTTTAAAACTAAGATTGGAACCTATAGTGGATAGGAAAATAGATGCAGGTCTAATAATTAGGATTAGAACGGCAAGGAAACCCGCAGCTTCCCAGTTGAAATACTCTAAATGCTCGGTCTTTAAGCGAGATGCAAGTAGGATGAATAGTGCAGAGATAAGGAGTACCTGAAGGTTCTCTTTGAACTCGATAATGTGTTTAACGCGAACACTCTTTTGGTTGGCAAGGATGATACCCATTACCGTTACTGTAAGTAAGCCCGACTCGTGCTGTAAGTGATTCGAAATAACGAACACACCTACTACAATCATCAACGTAACGGGGTTTTGGAGGTAATCAGGTATCCAATGCTTTTTCAGCATGAAGTACATAATACCAGCACCAATTCCACCGAAGAAAGTACCATATGCTAAGGTTTGAACAATGATAAGCCCTGCATGGCCAGAAATATTACTAAAACCACCAGCTACAATTACTTCGAACACCAATACGGCCATCATCGCGCCAATTGGATCGTTTACAATTCCTTCCCATTTAACAACAGAACCGGCCTTTTCGGTAGGGCGAACCTGGCGAAGAAGTGGAATGATTACGGTCGGTCCCGTTACAATAAGTATGGCACCAAACAGCACAGAGAGCTCAAGGCCTAAGCCTAAGAAGTAAAGAGATGCGAGTGAAGCCAGCACCCAAGTTACAACCACACCAATAGTGATAAGCTTTATCACGGTTCCGCCAATTTTCCGGAACTCGGACATCTTTAAACTTAACCCTCCTTCAAATAGGATAATGGCTACTGAAATAGATACAAATGGACTTAAGATATCGCCCATGAGCTTATCAGGGTCAAGTAAACCCGTTACTGGGCCAGCAATAATACCAAACCCTAAAAGTAATAGAATGGCTGGTAATTTAGTTTTCCAAGCTAACCATTGAGCTGATATACCAAGTGCTAATACGCTGCTAAGTCCTACAAGAATATACTCCGACATACAAGATTGAGTTTAGTGTTCTCTTTTTTGGGATTATAAGATTCGATAACTCAGAATCCTAACTAATCGTTTGATAAGTGAGCTACTTTTTGAATGATTTGTTCTAAATCGAGCTGCTCTTCATCACTTTCATGCATATTACGAAGCGTAAATTTACCAGCTTCGAGTTCGTTATCGCCTACAATAAGTGCGTAACGCGCATTTTCTCGGTTGGCATCTTTCATCTGAGCTTTCAGTGAACGTCCTAGATAATCCATAGTAGCTGATACACCACGGTCGCGTAAAACAGGTAGCGTTTTTACGGCCCAATCTCGGGCAGTATCCCCTAAAGTAGCAATGAATACATCTACCGTTTTAGGTTCTGCAAGGCTGATATCAAGTTCTTCACAAGCTATGAAAAGTCGTTCCATACCGGCAGCAAATCCAACGGCAGGGGTAGGTTGGCCACCAATCTCTTCAACAAGTAGGTCATATCTACCACCGCCAGCAAGAGCATCTTGAGAGCCTAAATCTGGACTGGTTAATTCAAAGGCAGTACGAGTATAGTAATCCATACCACGTACGAGAAGCGGATCGATGGTGTACCCTATTTCGAGTGAACTCAATAAGTCACACACTTTTTTGAAGTGCGCCGCAGAGTCTTCGTTTAAGTGATCGCCAATAACAGGCGCATTCTTGATGAACTCTTGATCTTCCTTTTCCTTTGAATCTAGGATTCTCATTGGATTGGTTTCAAAACGTTTTTGCGAGAGCTCACTTAATTGGTTGAGGTTAGGACGCAGATAGTCCTTTAAAACGTTTTTGTATTGCTCACGGCTTTCAGGGTCTCCAACAGAATTCAGCTTTAAGTTGAAGTTTTTAATGCCAACACGCTTGTAGATGCTCATCATAAAAGCGATACACTCTACATCAGCTACCGGGTCACCACTTCCAATAACTTCTACTCCGAACTGATGGAACTGACGTTGCCGTCCTTTTTGGGGGCGTTCGGCACGGAACATGGGGCCGATATAGTATAGCTTTTGGGAACCGCCACGTTGTGCAAGATGGTGTTGAACGTATGAGCGTACAACTGGAGCTGTTAATTCTGGGCGCAACACATAGTTGCTGTCGCCTTTGGTGAATGCAAAGATCTCTTTGGTAACGATATCTGTAAGCTGACCAATACCGCGTTTTATGAGTTCAGTTTGCTCCATAATTGGAGTACGAATCTCTTCAAAATTATAACGGGCCGCTTCCTCATGGATAATCTGCTCCAATGCTCGCCATTTAGGAGATTCATCTGGAAGAATATCGACCATACCAAGATGTGTGGTGTACTTTGCTTTCGCCATCTGTAACTGTGTTTTAAAATTGAAGGGTGAAGATAAGGGTAGTGAGGGACAGTTTCTTGAGCTAGTTGAGTTTATTCAAGAACTTATTAATCACTCTATTGGCATCTTCAGAAAGTTTTAGCGTATAAACACCAATGCCAAATACCAGAGCCATAATCACAGATCGTAAAATCAGATCAGCGAAAAGAGATTGCATGGGCTCAAATAGAAAATTTAGAGCAAGTATACTTCCTGCCAAAATAACTAATTGAAGGGTTTCTTTACCGAAAGGGGACATACCTAGTTTAAATCGGATAAAGAGATATTTGAAGGTGTTGTATGAAAATATGGATGCAGTAGTAGCTATCGCTGCCCCGATAATTCCATACATAGGAATGAGGAGTACATTTAGTGTAATTGCCGCAATCACCAGTGCTAGGTTAATGTATAAATCGTAGCGGTAATACTTTGAGGATATGAGAATAGCGCCATTCACACCCGTGGCCATGTCGAATAAGTAAGCAAAGCCAATAATAACTACCACCCATTCTCCACCCTGATACTCGGGGGGTAAAATATTCATCAAGTTATGGAGGTTAGCGCATACTCCAATGTACAATAACGACCCTGCTATGAGTTGGTTGATGGAGCTTTTTCTATAGATCGTTTGCACCTCTTCCATATTGTTCGATTTAAAAGCATCGGCAATAATTGGGAAGGAGATTTTGTCTAATGCCCGAACTGGAATAGCGATAACGGCTCCAATGTAGAAAGCGATGGAGTATATGCCCGTATCCGATAGGCCTGTAAGTGAACTCAACATGATGATGTCAATTCGACCAATGATTACCGTAGTAATCCCTCCTAAAAAGGCATACATAGAGTATCGAATGATATCACCACGTATTTTGAGATTCGGTAGAATAGATGAAAAAGAAATTTTAGGCCTCAACGCCACAATTAGGTACATACCTAGAGCAAGCATAACTATTCCATATAAGCCTACAAACAGATAGATGAATAATTGAAAGTCTATCCAGCCAAAAAAGTAAGAGTAAAGTAAAGCTATAATCAGTACTCGTAGTACTATATCGTTTATAAACGAAGGTACTACAGTTGAGTGGTAAACACGTGCATATGAGGTAAAAAACGTAAAGAATAAGTTGAAGAAAATGAGCGGCAGTAATAGATCGAAGTAAGAGGATAGTAAAGGTGATTCCTCAATAAAGTATCCTAAAAGAGCATCTTTGAATACATAAAAAACTGCAATGATTACCGCATAACCTAGTAAGTGCGTAAAAGAGAAGAATAAAGTAAAAGTACTTTCATCTTTGGATTCTTTAAAATAGGGGAAGTATTTAACCATCGAAGAACGTGTTCCCAAAGTCGCAAACTGAACAGCTAGTATGCTAATCGATAGTAATACACGAGTAAGGCCATATTGCTCGGTGGTTAATATCTGAGGATAAATAATCAGAGTAAGCACAAAGCCAATAGCTGCTCCAACATATGAGAACAGTGCATTAAATATACCTTGGCGTACAATGATACCCATTAGCGATTAATTACTGAGTTAATGAATCCTAAGACTTTCTGAGAAGGAGAGCTTTCTCTGTCGCCTAGTTTTTGATAACTTAAAGAATAGGCATGGTTAACATGACGATTAATTTTTTCCTTCCATTGTTCAAACGGCATTGGTGTGGCGCTGCCAATGTAATAAATGGACCCTTCATCTTTGAGCCCAAGCAGATCCAATTCAAGTGGATCGATGATAATCACGGGCTTTTTCATCGACATGGCTTCCCAGGCTGTAGTTGAGTAGCATGTAGAGGTATAATCTGTGGAGTAAATAAGGTTGTAAATGTCGTCGTTAACCTCAATGATGCGATCCCCAATTCCAAGCTCATCAAATGCTTTTTGATGTAAACCATCTCGTTGTTCAGCAGGGTGCAATTTTAATACACATGCTAATTGGTTGTTTGCGCAAAAGGATGCCAAAGCATAGGCCGTTTTTGTTCTGCTATCACTACTTTGTTGTGGCTGAGATGCAAAAAGCACTACAGGGTAGGGGGCTTTCTTTTTGAATTGCTCTACCTCTTCATTGACTGTAATGCGAGCTTTAATTTGTTCAAATTCAAGTTGACCAACAGGGATTAACTGATCAGGAGTATAAAGCGCCTGTTTCATTAAGTTCACTTTAGATTCTTCCCCCCAATAAAAGAAATAGTCTGTTTTAGCATTAGGTGCTATTTCTTCACTGTATCTGTAATCAATATTATTTGGAGGAAGATCGCCGTGTTGCACACCAAAAGTAGGAATGCTATGATTCTTTGCCGCTTCCACAAAAGAACGTCCAATACCGTTGCTTTCGCCGGTTGCTATCACTGCCTTTGGTTGATAGCGTTGCATTAATTCACTAAATAAGGATTCAAATAATAGCAGTTGAACAACCGACATTTTAAAGGAAGATATGAGTTCATTTATCAATTGAGTCCAAACTTCATCTCTATATTCAAATTTAAATTCAGACATATAGTTACAGTACCGACTATTATACCGAATAAGCAATAAGATAGCCTCGAACCCCAACCAAGGTTTCCTTAGAATATGTGAAAGTAGAGCGGTATCGCTAGCAATGGTAGGCGATTTCCTAGGTGAATTAAAAAAATCAGGATTGGTAGTGGCAGGGATGTAATGGGGAAGAATCTGATATTCTATTCTAAGTGCTTTGTCACCCAAATCATCATAAAGCAATTGAAAGGTTTTGTCGTGCAATTTACCATCAATGTTAAGTGTGTTTCTAGACGGTGAATAGAATAGATATTCTACGGAATTAGTTGGTGTTAATTTTTTATTGAATAGACCTTTGAAAGCATTAAAAAACCTCTTTCTATTGCTACTTTTAGCAGGAGATGATGGAGTACTTTGCTCTTGGTAAATAAGTTGACTGTGTGTGCTCCATTTTTTCCAATATTTAGCTCGTTCAGCAGTAGTGTAAATGGTGGGCTTTTCAATGAGTAAATGTTCTAAATCTGAAATCTGATCTAAAAACTGAGCATGTTCAAGTAATCGATTAAATAGTCTAGCTCGAATATGTAACCAAAAGGATTTCCCATTCCAATTAAAAAATTGAACTGGACTTTGTTCCTTGATTCCTAGCTTATCAATGGTATCTATCCAATCATAAATGCGCGAAGCGTTATGGCTCTTAGATTCTTGAGTAGAAGGAACATGATATACTTGAAGTCCATCGACTTCAGCAGTTTCATTGGGAGTGAGTGGACGATCAATGATAATCATAGCTAAGCTTGATTATGTACAAGGTTCGCATACACCTTAGTTAATGAAAGCCTAGAAAAAGGATGATGCTGTAAATCGGTCTCCCATTTTTGATAAGGGAAGTTGTTTTCGTTTACAGCACTTTCCAAATCCTTACTCAGTGCCTCAACCTCATCATAATCATAAGTTCTACCTAACTGATATTCATCTATGATAAAAGCTGCTTCACCCTTAAGTGGCCCAATGCAAATTATAGGTACTTGAGAAGCTATATAATCAAAGATTTTGCCTGTCGTTAAAATCTCACTATCAGTGGTGTTTGGTATGGTTAATAATAAGAGATCGGCATTTTTCATTTCTTTCTTAGCCTCTAAATGAGGCAAGTAATCTTGAAACTCTATCAATTCTGAGACTCCATACTGATTTATAATAGAATGGATTTCAGAAGAATAAGTACCCGTAAACTGAATCTTTAGCTTTGATTTCAATTGCGCAGGCAATTTTGAAATAGCTTTGAAAAAATTATGCGGGATGGCATTAATCGACATGCTTCCAACATATTTGATAGTAAAAAAATCGGATGATTTGGATTCAACCGTGTTGGTGAAATCTGAATGATCAAAGCCATTCGTAATCACCGTATAAGAGCGATTAACTATCTTAGTTTGAAGCTTTAGCATCTTGTTAGATATCACAACCACTTCATTTGCTTTTTTTAGGCATTGTGTTTCTAAATGTAGGTCGATGTGAGAAGCTAAGGGCACACGAGGTAGCGATTTGTTATAGAATATCTGACTCCAAGGGTCACGCATATCCATAATCCATCTTAAGGAAGATTTTTTCTCTTTTAAATATTTACCAATAAGGTGAGTTGAATTTGGTGGACCAGTGGTAATTACTGTATCAATATCATTTGCTTCCAGAATCTCAGTTGCTTTCTTACGAGCAGAAGGAACCCATCCTAAACGAGCATCGGGAATAAAGAAATTGGACCTTAACCAGACTCCGAGTTTTTGTTTCCAGCTGCCATTTGTATTGAATGCATTAGACGGGTTTGATACCTGCTTGACACTTTTCCCTGTAAATTTTGAAAATAAATGATAGGGCTCAATGCTATTGGTTTTATGAACCTCTAGGTTGTGTGCTACCTCATTTTGAAGGGACGTATCTAAAAGTGGATATGTCCCATTTTGAACGGTAAGTACTATTGGTTCAATGCCAAAGTCTGGAAGATACTTACAAAACTTGACCCACCTTTGGACCCCTGAGCCTCCACTTGGAGGCCAGTAATAGGTTAGAATGAGTACTTTTTTAGGATTCAATCGCTTTATTTTTTCCTCTGAAATAAGTGATACCTAGGAAAAGAGCAAGTCCAAGTTGAATGAGTATTGAAGCCCAAGATAAAGTAACCCCTAATTCATAGGATGTTGGTTTGAACTCTAATTTCAATGTATGGTTACCAGCTGGTATTTGAATACCTCTTTGTACATAATTCGTTTTATGTATCTCTACTTCTTCGTCATTTAAATAAGCCTTCCATCCAGCAGGGTAATAAATTTCACTGAGTACTAAGAATCCAGGAGTAGATCGGGATACATTCAGCTCCATATTAGCGCCATTGTATTGAATGAATTCAACGGAGCTTAAACTGTCAGATGATGTTTGTATTTCTGAAGAGCTAATACCTTCAACAACGGCAACTTTGCTGTAATCAACATTTGGTTGGTCGACGAAATTAAAGGCCTCTTGTGGGGAATTAGCTACTACCAAGGAATCCACAAAATAAGCGCGAGCTAATAGATACTCATTTTCGTAAACAGCACCTTGATTGCCTTGATAAACTTGTGTGAGCCCTTCAATATTTAATCCAGGCTGATAAGTAATATACCTGATGTTTAAGGCGCCAAGTAGCGGAAGGTTAAGCCCACCATTGCCTTTGTAAAGTGGTCCGCCATTTTGTTGTAAATCAGCCACGATACTTAGTTTTGCTCCGGTATATCCACCAATTGTTGGGTAGAAATAAGAAGGAATCGCATTTTGGAATGCTCCATCTAAGAGAGGGAATACACGTTCTTCGTAAACGCCTTTGGAAACATTATCAATAATATACTGGTCGATATCCCTCTTCTGAGATTCGATGTAACGCTCAGTGTTAATGTTTTTATTCACAATTTGACGTTCAGGAATATACCGTTTGCCTACAGTTATGAGGTCGGCGCCTAAAGTGATTAGTAAAGCCAATAAGCCAATCGATAAGGATATTTTTCTATTCGACATTAAAAAGAGAATCGCTCCACCAATAAGTAGAAAGAACCCAGTTCTTAGAACATCACGGTTAGCGGCCTCTTCTCGATCTGGAACGATATTAGCTTGGACGTATTGAGCTGCTTGTTGGCGTACTTGAGGGTTATTCGGACTTACTTGATTCTGCTGTGCAATTTGATTGGCAATATTATCAATTTCACCATCTTTGGTGTAGTCCATAGTCTTTACTTGAACAAAAAGAAGGAGGAATACTCCCAAAGTAATTCCCAAAGCAGGGTATAGTTTTTTGAAGCTATCCTTGTGTTCTTTGATAGTGTCAACGGTCCATTGAAGGCCATAAACAGCAACAACAGTAAAGCAGAATGCAGTTAAGATTAACCACGTTTCTGGAGCTCTAAATTTGTTGAAGTAAGGTATTAGATCAAATGCGGCTTCATTAAGTAAAGCGAAATTGCTACCCCATGAAAAGAACATGGCTAAGATTCCTGTAAAGAGGAACACCAACATCGTTCTGTTTCTATTTTTGAGAAGCGCGATGATAATAAACGGAAGTAGTAAAGCTCCTAAATAATGTGGGCCAGAAGTAAATGATTTCGGCCCAAAGTAAGTTGGGCTGGCTCCTCCATATAATTCAGCTACAAAAAGTGTAAGTGTTTCTTTAATGCCTTGCGACCATGCAAATGCATATCCTGTGGATAATCCCGATGTATTATCTAAGGCAGAGCCTCCACGAATACTGTACTCAGCATATTCTTGAAGAGTTAAGAATTGTTGAGCATAACCAAGAATGCCCACAATGCCACCAACTATCAGTAGAAGCGTGATGGTGGCAAAGGCTTTATACTCTTTTTGCTTGAGTTGAACCCAAGAATCAGATAACCAAAGAAACCCCAATAAAAACATAAAATAGTAGGTGATCTGAGGATGTAGCGCCCGCACATTAAGTGTCATTGCAACGGTAAACAATAATAAACCGGCTAACAGATTATGTGATCTACTTATTTTCCAGTAGCCTGCGATAATCCATGGAGCAAAGGCTAGGGTTGCAAATTTGGTATTATGGCCCGCTCCAATAATTATGGGGAGGTACGATGTTAGGGAGAATGCGAAACTCCCAAAAAGCGCAATAAGAGGCGAAAACCCCATCATCACAAGTAACACATACATACCTGACAGCATAACCCAGTGCTGGAAAGCGGGGAAAATGGGTTTCAGAATGTTATAAAACACATCGATGTAGGGAACTACTTTTTGAACAGATACCACATATGCAGGCATGCCCATAAACATGTTTTCAACCCATAGTGGGTCTTCGTTGAATTCCTCACGGTATTCATAAACAGACTCAACACCCGCTCTAAATTGGGTTGTATCATGGCGCTGAAGTTCTTTGCCGCCAATAGTAATCTCGGTGAACATGAAGAAGGGCACCAAGAATAAAATAGCTAGCGCTATAAGGTGTTGCTTGGTTTCAGATAGCTTGTAAAAAAAGCCCAATGGGGAAGAGTCTGTATTACTACTCATATTATTCGATCACTTTTGGTACACGGAAGTAATCTGAATCAGCATCGGGAGCATTTTTAAGAGCGTCTTCATGAGAAAGCGGTTCCTTTGCTTCATCTTTTCGGAATCGGCTATCTAAATCGATTACGTGTTCTAAAGGAGCCACATTATCCGTGTTCACTTCATTTAATTGCTCCATATATTCTAAGATATTACTCATATCCTTAGCATAAGATTGAGCTTCTTCATCGGTTACCTGCAGCCTGGCTAGGTTTGCTATATAGTGAACGTCTTTTTCTGATACGGACATAATTCTCTTACAAGTTTGAAATAATGCTGAATTTAAGAAAGATTAAGCGAAAGGTTAATCGAAGAATCAAAAAAAGCTTTGATACTGGGATATTATTGAAATAATACTCATTTTTGCACAGCTATTTACACCATTATGATAAAGAAGAAAATTACCATAAAGAATTCCTCTGGTTTGCATGCGCGCCCATCAGCCACATTGGTTAAGCACGCCAGTAAATTTAAATCAGATTTTTACATACACATGTATGGATACAAAGTTAATGGTAAGAGTATTCTAGGTGTTATGACCCTAGCTGCTGAACATGGTGCTGAATTGGAATTAGAGTTTAATGGGCCAGATGAAGAGAAAGCCATGGAAACTATTTGCCAGCTCATAGAGGATAAGTTCGGATTTGAGGATGAGTAATATGGATGTTGAAGCCCTTCAAACTATTGACGGGATTTCCGCAAGCCCTGGGATTGCTATAGGTGAACTAGTACCCCTTGATAACACTCGTCGAAAAGTTTTACCCAAAGAAATTACATCTGCAGACTGTGAGTTGCACAAACAAGCTTTCGTTAAGGCTCGCACAACACTAGTATCCGAACTGGATGAAATGCTGGGTTATCTTGATTCGACTTCTCGTTCAATCATTGAAACGCAGAAGCAAATTGCCTTAGACCTTGAGATTGAACGTAAGGTTGTAGACGTCATCGAAAATAAATTGATGTCGGGCGATTATGCAGTGTACCATACCTTTTGTGAATTTATTGAACGACTTAAGGAAAGTGGATCTGAGCTATTTCAGCAAAGAATTGTTGACTTAGAAAATCTCAGAGACCGATTCATTGATCACATGTGTAAAGAGGACAATGAGATCAAATTGAAGAAGGGTGATATCCTAGTAGCAAAAGACCTAAGCCCAACTGAATTAGTGAGCTATCACGAAAGTGGATTGTCTGGAATAGTGATGGAGCGAGGTGGGGTGACTTCTCATGCAGCCCTAATTGCACAATCGCTTCAAATACCTTGTGTTGTAAATGCTCCCAATGCGCTTCGGAAGTCTAAAAAAGGCACAGCTATACTAGACGGTAGAGAAGGTAAGCTTATTCTAAACCCGGACGATGAAGCACTCGATTACTACAAAAAGAAATTAAAGAAGTTGAAGAGGTCTCAGAAGCGATTACTTAAGAACCTATCTGAGCCTAATAAAACGAAATCAAATACCTCTTTTAATTTAGCGGCTAACATAGAATTTGAGTCCGAACTTGGAAACCTTAAAAAGTACAATGCCGAACAGATTGGTTTGTTAAGAACGGAAGGGCTCTTATTTCAGAATAAGATTTCAAACGAGGAGCAAACTTCATTTTATGAATCAGTTCTGAAGAGTGTGAAGGGTGAAGTAACCGTTCGCCTATTTGATGTTGGTGGGGATAAAATTGACTCTCGTATTGCTGAAGAAGCAAACCCATTTTTAGGGTGGCGAGGTATTCGGATGCTGCTAGATGAGAAAACCTTGTTGCGAAATCAATTAAAGGCATTACTCACCTGTTCAGGATTTCACAAAGGTAGGTTGAAAATATTAGTACCCATGATTTCGATGTTGGAAGAGGTGATTCAGTTTAAAACACTTCTTGAACAAGTACGGTCAGAATTAGAAGACGAGGGTATAGAGACGGACGCAGATTTGAAAATCGGTGTAATGATTGAAGTACCAAGTGCGGCTCTCATGGCTGAAGAGATTGCCAAAGAAGTAGATTTTATGAGTATTGGTACGAATGATCTTACACAGTATACATTAGCCGTAGACCGTGGCAATGAAAAAATCTGTGGGTTATATCAGCAACAACACCCTGCTTTATGGAAATTGATTAAAGTAGTAGTAGATGCTGGTGAGAGCACCAATACCGAGGTGACCGTTTGCGGTGAACTAGCAGGAGATGTTTTAGGAGCTTGTGGTTTATACGGATTGGGAGTTAGAAACTTAAGTATGATCACGGCCTCAATACCAAAAGTAAAAGAAGAATTAATTAGTCATATTGACAAAGATTTCGGTGAGTTAGCTCAATATTTTTTAAACGCTAATACAACTGAAGAAATAAAAGCAAAGTTTGAAGAGTGGAGACTCCATTAATGAAGATTAATCAACAATTAATAGAACGTGTAGATAGTGAAAATATGTGGGGGCTTATGGAAGCATTCCCAACACATTGGCAACAAATAATGGAGCAAACTCAAGAAGTAGAATTATCTGTGGATGTTTCTCGCATAAAGAATGTATGCTTCGCTGGAATGGGTGGTTCTGCAATTGGTGCGGACCTAATACGAGCTTATTCGTTGAAATCTTGTCCGGTGCCAGTGCAAGTAGTGCGCCATTATGAATTGCCGAGTTATATTTCTGAAGAGACCCTGTTTATAGCATGTAGTTTTTCAGGAAATACGGAAGAAACACTCACTGCACTTTCAAATGCATTAGAAAAAGGAGCTCAAGTTATTGGGGTTACTTCAGGTGGAAACCTTCAAAAAAAGGCCATAAGTGAGGGTTTTGATTACATTCAAATTCCTGGGGGGATGCCACCACGAGCTGCGCTAGCCTATAGTTTTGTGCCACTATTTAGAATATTTTCTGCACTCGGATTTCTAGATGAGTCGGATGATGTACTGAATGAAACCCTAGACTTACTGAAAGACGGTGTAACGAAATTCAAAGATTTCACATCCAATGATGCCCTTGCTTTAGCCGAGGAGATGAACGGTAGTTTACCCATCATTTATACCGATGCCTTATTGATGGAGCCTGTGAATTTAAGGTGGAGAGGACAATTTGAAGAAAACTCAAAAACCTTAGCCTACGGCAATACTTTCCCAGAAATGAACCATAACGAGATTGTAGGTTGGGAACATTTAGCACATCTAGCAGGTAGGTTAACAGTAGTAATGTTGAAAGATCGAGATGACAATCCACGTGTTATAAAGCGCATGGAAATCGTGAAAGAACTGATTGTAGATCAAGCACTTTCTGTTATTGAAGTTACTACAATCGGTAAAAGTAGATTAGCTCGACTATTCTCATTAATTCAACTTGGTGACTGGATAAGTATGTATCTAGCGCTATTAAATGAAATTGACCCTACACCAATCGCTAAAATTGATATTCTGAAAAGTAAACTAGCGGAAGTGTAGAAAAACAGGAACCCCTTGTTCGATTCAAACACCTTCGAAAAAACACTACAAACGTCTTGGCTGGGCCAAAATTTACTTTATTTAGATGAAGTAAGTTCTACCAATGAATACGCCAAAGGCTTGAGTTCAAAAGAAGCTATGGCTGGAACCCTTGTGTTAACGGATAAACAAACACAAGGGAAAGGACAGCATGCCAAAACATGGAGTACCGAGCCTAATCAAAACTTAACCTTTAGTTTGGTTTTTAAACCGCCTGTTTCAGACCGCATTACATTACTTACTTTAGCGTGCGCATCTGCCATTGAAGATATTTTGAAAAAAAACTTAGGCGATGATGAAATTAGCTTGAAGTGGCCCAATGATGTGTATGTAGGTTCCAAGAAAATAGCAGGCTTACTTACAGAAGTAGTATTCAATGGAAGTAAAGTAGACCGGGTGGTTGTAGGAATTGGGTTGAATGTAAATCAAACTCAATATCCGAAGGAGTTAAAAGAAACAGCGGGGTCTTTGGCCACTATTACAGGAAAAAGTTGGTCGAGAGAAGAGCTTTTAGCTGAACTATTAACACGTATCGAACACAACTATCATCGGTGGACGGCTTCAAACGTGGAATTAGTGAAGGAAATTAATCCAAAGTTAATTGGGTTCGGGAAGTGGGTGCATTTAGAAGTAGAGGGCGATATGCAGCCAGATAGTTTTAAGTTTTTGGGAATGAATGAATCAGGTGCACTTCAAGTGTTGAATAAGGACCTTGAAGTGAATACTTTTGCCTATGAGCAAGTCAGAGTCCATCCCAATTAAATATACCTTAGCCGCCTTTCTAGATTCTACTCTACCCCAACGATCTTCATTAATTGTGGGTGTGAGTGGCGGAGCTGATTCAATGGCTCTACTTCATGCACTTCATTCCCTTCAAGAAAAAGTATTCGTAGTTCATGTGAATTACGGTTTAAGAGGTAAAGATTCTGATTTAGATCAAGAACTTGTGGAAGGCATGGCCTTTGAGTGGGGAATGGAATGTTGTTCTGTTCAATTAGACAGCCGTAAAGCTGAAGGGCAGAATTTTCAACAATGGGCGAGAGATCAGCGGTACAACATATTTAAAGGTTTGATGGATGCAGAGGGCGCCTCAGCAATTTTAGTTGCTCACCATCAAGACGACCAAGTAGAAACCATATTGCAAAAAGTATTTAGAGGAAGTGGACCTGAAGCATGGCAAGGTATGTCAGCTTTTGATGGGACCATTGCTCGTCCGCTATTGGGATTTACCAAGGAAGAGATACTTCAGTATTGTAAAGGACATGCTATTCCATTTCGGGAGGATAGCTCTAATCAAAAAAGTGCATATGCCCGAAACCTCATCCGTAATGAACTCGCTGAGAAAATGGACGCATTGCTTCCGGGCTGGAAAAAAAATGTGCTAAAATTAGAGGATTGGGGCGCGTTAATGGATGAGTCTTTGGCATCCATTGAAAGCAAATACGAATCCAATATTACATTCCCACTTCAGATTTTTGAATTGGAAACAGAGGCCGTTAGTAAAGCCTTACTAAAACGATTTTTAGGACAACACAAGGTGGATGTAAGTGCAGGTCAACTTCAGGAAATTCAATCGTTACACTCGGCACAAGTTGGATCTAGTGTAGTTTATAGCCCCTCTATAAAAATAGTGAGAGAAAGAGAGGGATTGACCGTAGTAGAATTTGATGAAGCTTCAGATTCAAAGAGTTTCCAAATTGAGCGGCCAACGTCCGAAGAATCCACCACAGTTGAAGTTGAAAATTTCCTGTTTAATTATTCCACTTCTAAGTGTTCAGAGTTTTATCTTTCTGCGGATAGTTTAATGTGGCCCCTAGAAGTTCGAAATTGGCAATCAGGAGATCGCTTGCAGCCCTTAGGAATGCAAGGCACTCAAACGGTTGCGGATCACCTTACAAACCGAAAAATACCAAACGCACTACGCGATAAATCTTTGGTATTATGCGGAACAGATGGTACTATTTACGCTATTATTTATCCTGAGCCTACAAAAAATGGGTTGGGAATGATTTCAGAATTAGTAAAAGTAGATGGAGATACGAAGCAATATCTCTCCATCAGATTAAAAGAGAAGTTATGAGTTTTTATTTACCAGAATCCGTGGATTGCAACGGGGAATTATTCAAAGTTTTTATCACGAAAGAGCAAATTGATGCACGCATAGAATTGCTTGGAAAAAAACTGGACAAGGATTTTGAAGACAAGCATCCCATTTTTATTGGCATCCTAAACGGCGCTTTTATCTTTCTTGCCGATTTAATGCGCAGTGTTACCATCCCCTGTGAGGTAGATTTCATGAAACTCTCAAGCTACGGCGATGAAAAAGTTTCTTCAGGACAGGTTACTGAACTCAAAGAAATTGATGCGAAAGTAAAAGGTCGCCATGTGATATTGGTAGAAGATATTGTAGATACTGGCCTATCTATGAAATACATGGTTGAAAAAATGAAGAAGCATAATCCAGCATCCGTATCTGTAATAACCTTGTTGCATAAAAAAGAAGCTACCAAGCATGATGTTCAAGTGGATTATGTAGGCTTCGAAATCCCTACTAAGTTTGTTCTAGGCTATGGTTTAGACTACGCTCAAGAAGGAAGAAACCTAGCTCAGATTTATGCGCTTCACGAAGAAGAATAAATTTAAAAACACCATTGCTTAGGCTTAGCATGAACCGTATATTTGGTGCCCTTCAATAGAAGGCTAGCCAATGGCACCACATGGAGAGGTGGCTGAGTGGCTGAAAGCGCTCCCCTGCTAAGGGAGTATACCTGGAAACAGGTATCGAGGGTTCGAATCCCTCCCTCTCCGCACAAGCCAATGTAAAGCTAAAGTCCTGTTCTTCTGAACAGGACTTTTTTTATTCACGTCCCACCTTCGTTACCATGTTTGATCTATTTCCAGCATTTGCAGTTCCTATTTTAATATTTGTTGCCCGCATCGCTGATGTGAGTTTAGGTACCCTTCGTATCGTTATGGTATCAAGAGGCTATAAGTTTAAAGCCGCATGCTTAGGATTTTTCGAAGTACTGATATGGACAATCGTAGTTACTGAGCTATTGCAAAATCTAGACAACTGGGTGAATTATATAGCCTATGCGGGTGGTTTTGCGACAGGCACATACATAGGCATGTTGATTGAGAGTAAATTGAAAGTGGGTACTATTATAGTTCGTGTGATTACCCAAAATAAGTTCGAAGATCTTACTGAACACCTAAAAATAGCTGGTTTTACCATCACCTCATTAGATGCCGAAGGAGGCTTTGGTCCCGTAAAAATCATCTTTACTGTTCTGAAAAGGAAGCGATGGAATGAAGTGGTTTCTATCATTGAAACAATAGATCCCAAAGCATTCTATTCTTCAGAAGATGTGAAGTTCTCAACCTCAGAAGGAATGATAGATCGACTTAGCGGGAAACGTAATCCTTCTGATAGATTATTAGGGCTTCGAAAGGGAATCTAAGTTCATAAAAAGAATAGAACAGTAACAAGCCCGAATAGGGTGATTACGAGCCAGAGTGCTACTCCAAAGAGCATCGGTTTCCACCCAACCCCTTTTATCATTTGTACCGTTAGGCTACTCCCAATTAGGTAAAGTGCCACTTTTAAAAGCGATTTAGAGGCATTAAATACCTGCGGTGCAATGCTTTGAATCAGAGGAACGTATTCTGTTAATATCATACTTACAATGAAACCGACGATGTACCAAGGTAATTTAAACTGATACTTTCCTTTCGAATGGATGAAAGAAAACATTAAAGCAATGGGTATGATCCATAATGCTCGAGTAAGTTTAACGGTTGTTGCTATTTTCAATGCTTCAGCTCCAAAAGTACTTGCCGCACCTACTACAGAACTGGTATCGTGAATGGCAATGGCACACCACATTCCAAATTGATAAGCGCTCATCTCGAACCAATTTCCTAGGTGTGGGAATACAAATAAAGCCATCGCATTCAATACAAAAACCACCC
Organism: Balneola vulgaris DSM 17893; assembly: GCF_000375465.1. Taxonomy (NCBI): domain Bacteria; kingdom Pseudomonadati; phylum Balneolota; class Balneolia; order Balneolales; family Balneolaceae; genus Balneola; species Balneola vulgaris. Next base: position 24,358 of record NZ_AQXH01000005.1, on the reverse strand, counting down.
CTAATGCCATGCTAATTGTCTTAGTATCAGCTTTGATAATTGGTGATATAGTGGCAATAGCACTCCCTCCGCATATGGCAGTTCCTGAGGATATTAAAGTGGAAATCGAGCGATCAAGCTTGAAGAGCTTGGCAAATAAATATCCTAATCCTAGGGTAATTAGGATGCTAGCGAAAGTAATGAAGAATCCCTCATTACCGGTCTCAATTGCTGTATTCAAATTCAAACCAAAGCCTAATCCTACTACAGATACTTTCAAAATCAAAGCAGCGACCTTAGACCTCTTCTCTTCTGTATAGATATTTCGGCCAATATTACCAATCAGAATACCCAAGCTTAAGGCAAGAGCTGCTCCTATAAATGGATGGAGTACTAGAACAGATACTAAAAGAAAAAGAAGCCTTGAGAGAGCGCTGGTTTTTAACAATGTGCTTTGGAACTGGTGTCATATTCGCTTCAAAGGTCAAGTATTTTAGAGGGTAGTGGAAATGGTATTAGGCTATGCCTGATTACCCATAGTTATACTGAATAAAGGGCAGCATAAATTGAGTTTGCTACTTTTAAGCAATACAGAGATAATGAGATGTTTTTGAGAAACTTATCTAAACGAAGGAATGGAATTATGAAAAAGCTTTTATGGGGATTGGGCGTACTTGTTTTTACTTTGAGTGGAAGTAGCATCCAAGCACAGAATAAACAACTAACAATAGATGACTACACAAAATGGTCAAGAATTGTAGGAACTGAATTATCAGATGACGGGAAATGGTTTGCCTATGCTCTTCGGCCAAACGGGGGCGACGATACTCTTTTCGTTCAATCATTATCGAGTGATGATGTATATGAAATTCCCAATGCGAACAATGCAGTATTTTCAGGGGATGGGAAATGGGTGAGTTACATGATCTCTCCAGATCAAGAAACAGAGAAGAAGCTTCGGAAATCAAAAAAGGCTGTATTTAGAAAAGCTGAGTTATTAAACCTGACTACCGGTGAAAAGAAGAGTATTGAAAGAGGTAAAAGCATCTCGTTTTCTAATAATAGTAGCCATTGGGTAGTGCATCGTGAAAAGCCCGAAGAGGATGATTCTAAACACAAAGGAAGTGACTTAGTAATTCATGATTTAAGTACACAAAAAGCAATCACTGTGGGTAATGTATCTGAGTTTGCCTTCAATATGAAAAGTAGTGCAGTAGCTTACCTTGTTGACGCTAATGATAAAGTTGGGAATGGATTATATCTACTGAATACGAAATCGAATGCCATAAAAGCTGTGGATACAGACTCTGCTTCATACAGTCAATTAACTTGGGATGATCATAATGCACTGAAGTCAGATTGGGACAAGAAAGGAAATAAAATTGCGGTCTTAAAAGGGAATACCCATAAAGAAGAAGTTCATAGATCGAATGAGCTGTTAGTAGTAAGCAATGTAATGGGCGAAGCGTCAATAACTAAGTCCAACACAGCTAAGCTTCCAAATGGATATATCATTAGTGAAGATCGATCGCCAAGTTGGACAGCGAACAGTGAAATGGTTCTGATTGGCTTAAAACAGCAGGAAGAAAAAATAGAGATGAGTAAGGATACCCTCGCCAATGTAGATGTATGGCATTGGAATGATGATCGAATTCAAACCGTGCAAATGCGTCAGCTAAATAGAGATCTTAGGTACACCTATGTCGCTTCCTTCAATACTAAAAGTGGTTCAATTACACAGTTAACGGATGAAATGGTGAGATCCTTAGTAATCAATGAACATAACCAATATATGGTTGGGCGCGATGAAGAGCCTTATCGTAATGATGTGAACTGGGGCGTTTCACCCGCCGATTTATATCGAATAGATATTAAGTCTGGTAATAGAGTGAAGTTTGCAGAACAGATTAAACGTCCTTTGGGATATTCACCGGATGGAAAGTTCTATTTATATCAAAAAATAGTTCAAAATGACGCTCGACTATTCGTGTACAATCTTAGTAAAAATGAAACGATTGACCTGACTAAGAATACAGCTACACGATTCGTGAATGATGAGCACATTTATCCACATGAAAACCCACCGTATGGGGTTGCTGGGTGGACGAAAAATGGCAAGTCGGTGATCATGAACACGAAGTATGATTTATGGGCTGTAGCTTTGGATGGTTCGGGAGCTACGAACATCACAAAAGGGGAAGGCGAACAAGAGAAAATCATATTTCGATACGTAAATATGAACCGCCAAGAACCGTTTATAGAAACATCGGAGGAACTTCTGTTAAGCGCTTTTGGTGAATTAAGTAAGAAAGATGGTTTCTATAGCCTTCGCATCGGTAAATCACCAAAAATGCTCGTGTATGAGGATGCAAGCTTTGGTAATCCACGAAAAGCAGAAAATGCCAAAGTGGTGATGCTTACAAGACAAACTTTCGAAGACTTCCCAGATTATTATAAGACGGATTCATCATTCAAAAAACTAGACAGAGTAACCGACGCAAATCCACAACAGGCGGAGTATGCATGGGGTAGTAGAAAACTAGTTGAGTTTGAGAGTGGTAAAGGAAGAAAAGTGCAAGGCACACTTACTTTACCAGCGAACTATGAAGCAGGGAAAAGGTATCCAACGATTATTTACTTCTATGAAAAAATGTCGGATCGCCATCATCAATACTCTATGCCAACCTACGATGATCGTCCACATATGTCGTTTTATGCGAGTAATGGCTATATGGTGTTCATGCCCGATGTCTATTTAGAAGAAGGAAGTCCCGGAACGAGTTCATTAGATGCTATTACTTCAGCAGCACAGGCACTTATAGATCAAGGATATGCTGAGGAAGAGAACATTGGCTTGCAAGGACACAGTTGGGGTGGGTATCAAACTTCATTTATCCTCACTCAAACAGATATGTTTAAGACTATTGTAATTGGTGCTCCACCTACGAACCTAGAGAGCTTCTATAATAATATATATGGAAGTTCAGGGACTAATCACCACGGAATTATGGAAATTGGACAAGTGCGTATGGGTAGAGATAAAACTCCGTGGTCGGCACGAGAAGCCTATCAGCGCGAAAACCCAATGTATCATGTGCCAAACATAAACACTCCATTTTTGATTTTACATGGTACAGATGACGGCGCTGTAGATTGGGCGCAGGGACTAGAACTGTATAACGCGGCAAGGCGAAATGGAAAAGAAGTGATCTTTTTATCATACCCAGGTGAAGGACATCACTTAGGCCGTGAAGCAAATCAAATTGATTTTCAAATTCGTATGAAGCAATACTTCGATCATCATCTTAAAGGCATTGAAGCTCCGGATTGGATGACGAATGGAGTTCCTCATATTCAGAAAAAATATCGAAGAGCAAACTAACTTAGCCCATTACGCATACGAAGTTATTTTAAACTCTCTACTCATTTTATGGGTAGGGAGTTTTTTTATGGGGATATGGGAACATAGGAGTGGAATTATGGCTTTATGTGGAAAAGGGGACAAAGCTAACTATTACATGCAATCAATTTCTAAATACGGACAAGTTCTAAAAGACACCATAAAAGATTATTCCATAAAGAGTGGAATGAACTACAGTTCGTCTATCGCATTCTACATTATATTTTCACTGCCGGCTATTCTAGTGATTACACTCACTATTGCCGGAACCTTTTATTCAGATGAGATGGTACGCGAAAGTATTATGACCCAATTCGAGCGTATTTTCGGAGGGGAGAGCATGGCATTGATTGAGCGACTGCTTACCAATACGGCTGAAAACACCGATGAGAATGGCATTCGTTGGATTAGTATAATCACCTTATTGATAAGTGCGACTACGGTTTTTGCGGCTTTACAAGATGGGATAAATGAGTTTTGGAATGTTCAGCCAAAATCAGATAAAAACCTCTATAACTTTATAAAGAATAGATTGATCTCACTAGTCATTGCCGCATCGATAGGAATTTTACTACTCAGCTCTTTGCTCTATGAAACCACAGCTTCACTGTTAAGCAATTCAGAATGGGTAGAGCAGTCTTTTATAAACGGTGAATGGTTTAGTTTACTGAACCCGGTCATCATCTTACTATTTACCATGTTGGTTTTTGCCGGCCTCTTTAAAGCGATTCCAGATGCTAAAGTGCAATGGCGAAATGTTTGGTTCGGCGCCTTTATAACCACCGTATTATTTGCACTTGGTAAAGAAGGGATGGCACTGTATATCGGTAATAGTTCATTTGAGAGTATCTATGGAGCATCGGGATCGCTCGTTATTTTCTTAATCTGGATATACTTCTCCTCTATGATTGTATTATTCGGGGCCCAACTAACGGCCAAATATTCCGAGATCATGGAAGGTGGAGTCGAACCCCTAGATTACGCCGTTGTTGTTGAAGAAACCGAAAAGGAAAAGGGGTAGTCAATGAATTGTTTAGTTTGGAGTGATAGGTACCCAGATTTCTTCTTGTGAATCTGCATTGGTATGACCGAGATAGCGCTCATCCAGTAACTCAAAATGAGGGCGTTGATCTACCTTATACCCAGAATCCGGTAGCCATTCCATATAGAAAGTTTGTAGAGTCTGGTAAAAGGTTTCCATAGTGCCTTTATGAAGAAAAACGGCATATAAACCACCTGGAATTTCTAAATTTGAAAATGGCGTATCGTCCATGATAGCATCTTGTTTATGGACTTCAGTTGCCGCCCAATACGTAAAGGATGTTTGTGGTGTGAATTGAGCGAAATCATACGCCTCATCATGGATTTGAATAGAATAATTGCGGTGATCCACTACATGTGGAATAGTAGATCGCTTGGGCATGAACTGTTGCCACAATCGTGGAGCCGCATAATCTACCATCTTTGTTTTGGCCGAAATTCCTATGAGAAGTTTGGGTGATAGTTGAGTGATCTTTGGATTCATTATTTAGGTTTTACAGAGTTTCTTATGGTTTCTTCATCAATGGAAATAACGGAGCTTAACTCTTTGATTTGGCCTTTGGCTTCGGCAATGATGCTATCATACATAGCAATGATTTCAGTATCGAAGCCTGGGGTTTCTTCAGCCTCCATCTTGAAAATGAGTAATTGGTTCAGAAAGTTATTTAAAACATGTTGAACCGAACCAATCATGGCTTTGTAGATTTTTGCTTTTTCTGCTTCAACTTTTGTTTGGTGGTGACGGTGATTGAGGTCAACGAAAAGGAAGCCAAAAAAGATTAAAGACGGGATGATGAATTCATCAATTTCAAACTTTTCGAGTTGAGCTAAGACGTCAATAGTGCGTTCAAATAATTCTAATTCAAATACTAAAACAGTAGTTAATAAGCACACAGATAGGATAGTTCCTATTAAAGTGAACTTGTACTTTATATTTTTCACGATTTCCCCAGATTTATATAGCCTTTATAATTGAAGCTAAAGCAATCCTAGAAGTATTGAAAATTAAGGGTGTAATTCTAATTAACATTAAAAAATGTGATGATTAGTCGGCGGTGCTAATATAATTTTGATAACAAGCCTCCAATTCAGTTAATAAAAGATCGGTTTTCGGTTTAAATACACCTAATTCATCCACCTGATTTATCACGTCTACAAATTTTAGAATGATGTGATAATGTTCTCGACTCCAAAAATCATGAAATAGTAGAGTAGGAGTTACCCCCTTTTTTGTTGCTTCAATAAGACTCTTTAATGCACATGCTACTCTAAAACGGCCGTCAATCAGAATGGTATCAGGAAAAGAAGATTCAAAGTTGTCAAATACGTCAACGATATACTTTTCAAAGATCTGTGGGTTTTCAGTATGAATTGGATACCCGAATTCCTTTGTAGGGCCTATATCCGCATAATGGAAGTGTAGGCGAGAAGGGTGGTTTTTCTTTACAATGATGTACGATTTGATGTGCTCTGTCCACTCTGCACTAGATTCAACACAAAAAACCTTGGCATTTGATTTTTGTAGGGCTCGTATCGTGGTGCCACCAGCTCCAAACTCTAAATATATATTCGATTGTTTTATGTAGGCATCAAACATTTCCTTTTCTGCCTTTGTCATCATAAATGGATAAAAGACAGGGTAAGGTGAATAAGAGTCAATGTAGCGTATAATACGCTTAAGGTGGCTTATCATAGGTTTCAAATCAAGAATAGTAAGCTAGTAAAGTAAAAGATTCTAGAACTTACTCTAATGATTTAATTGGCAAAGATACAGTTATAAAGAAAATACAGACTGCTGCGGGTAATAATAACAGTAACCCTTCCTGAACATTTCCAGTATGGTATTGAATACCCGCTGATAGCATAAAGGTAATGAGACTAATACCTGCTCCTATCTTTCTAGTTTGTGGAATGAATAGCAAAATAGCTCCCAGAAGTTGACCAATACCAAAGCCTACAACTATCTCTTTTGACCAACCTATATTTGTGAAAAATGACTCGGTTTGCTCAAACCACATGACTTTAGCAACTCCCAAATCAATATCTATTAGTACAATTATGCCGATCACTAATTGATAAATGAATTTATACCACGGTTTCATGGCTGTCCCCTTAATTTATATAACTCACATTGTCCCTTTTTTTATATGCACCCAGAAGTGCATAAGCAACAGTAATTATTTTAGTTAACAATTAAAAATTAAAATAGATAACTAGTATAAACTTTGATAGTAATGGTGCTATCCTAGAGAAGGAATGCACAAATAAGTGGAGAAAAATCTAGCTCATGCCTTCATAACAAATAAGTAATTCATAATCATTATTTGTTTGAAATAACTGTATCTTTAAGGCTTGTAATTTTTCAGTCAATAAATGTAATGTCACAGCAACTTAGAAATATCGCCATTATCGCCCACGTAGATCATGGCAAAACCACTTTAGTAGATCAAATTCTTAAACAAAGTGGAACATTCCGTGAAAACCAGGAAGTAGAAGAGAGGGTAATGGATTCTGGTGACCTCGAAAAGGAAAGAGGAATAACCATTAGTTCAAAAAACACGGCTGTTTTTTGGAAAGATACCAAAGTAAATATCGTGGATACTCCAGGTCACGCCGATTTTGGTGGTGAAGTAGAGCGTATCCTAAAAATGGTAAACGGAGTAATCTTATTAGTAGATGCTGCTGAAGGACCATTACCGCAAACAAAGTTTGTACTTCGTAAGTCGTTAAGTCTAGGCTATAAGCCGATTGTTGTAATCAACAAAATTGACCGTAAGGATGCTCGTCCTGATGCGGTATTAGATGAAATTTTTGATCTGTTTGTGATGCTTGATGCTACCAACGATCAATTGGACTTCCCTGTATTGTATGCTGTTGCTCGCGACGGTATTGCAAAGCAGAACTTAGAAGATGAAGGCGAGAGCTTAGCTCCACTAATGGATACCATTGTAGAGCATGTACCTTCTCCAAGTCAGCCTGTTGATGAGAAATTCAAAATGCTTGTAAGTAGCATCGATTGGAATGACTACGTAGGAAGAATTGCTGTTGGCCGTGTTGAGCAAGGAACTGTGAAATTAAATCAAGAAGTAGCTCTGATTTCTGGAAAAGGCGATCAGAAGATGAAAGGTCGTGCTACGAAGCTGTTTACATTCAATGGCTTAAATAGAGAGCCTGTTGAAGAAGCATACGCTGGCGACATTGTAGCTATGGCTGGTTACGATAGCGTAAATATTGGTGATACTCTTACCGATGCTACCGATCCTACTCCACTAGAATATGTTGATTTAGATAAGCCAACCATTGCGATGTACTTCCGAGTGAATAACTCACCTTTCGCTGGTTTAGAAGGGAAGTATGTAACTTCAAATCAGATCAAAGATCGTTTAGAAAGAGAAGTACGTACGAATGTTGCGATGAGAGTTGAGGCTACAGATAGCCCTGATGTATTTAAAGTGTCGGGTCGAGGTGAATTACAAATGGCCATCTTAATTGAGACCATGCGTAGAGAAGGCTTTGAGTTTTCTGTATCACGTCCAGAAGTATTAATGCAAGAAGTAGACGGTGTTACTCACGAACCGGTTGAAGAAGTAGTGGTTGACGTTCATACCGATTACAGCAACAAAGTGATTGATAACTTGCAGAAACGTAAAGGTATTATGCAAGGCATGAGCCAGGAAGGCGAGAACAATCGTATCGAATTCCGAGTGCCTTCCAGAGGTTTAATTGGTTTCCGTGGCGAGATGTTAACTGAAACTCGTGGAACAGGTATCATGCACCAACAGTTTGATGGCTATGAGCCATACGCTGGTGAGATCCCTGGCCGTACTCGTGGTGCTTTGATTGCACTTGAGAAAGGTGATGTAACGGGTTATGCACTGGAAGGAATTCAAGATCGTGGTCAGTTTTTCGTTGAACCAGGTGATCCTGTATACACTGGTATGGTAGTAGGCCTAAATAACCGTAGTGATGATATGGTTGTAAACGTGGCTAAGAAAAAGAACCTTACCAACCACCGTGCTTCACAAACGGCAGATGCAATCAAGATTTCGCAAGCAAAGAAGATGAGTCTTGAAGAGTGTATAGAATTCATCGCCAATGATGAACTCCTTGAAGTGACGCCTCAATCGTTACGTATCCGTAAGAAGTTCTTAGATCATAACGAGCGCAAGCGCGAAGAGAAGAAGAAAACCAATTTATAAGTAGAAAATTGGTTTAGAATTTGAAGCTCTGATCTTAATAAGGTCAGAGCTTTTTTTATGGAATAAAATGAGGCTTTTACTGAATCCTAGCTCGTATTTTTATACTTTATAAAAAAACAGCACGCTATTAGGGAATTTTAAATTCATGAGTACGAATAGGTTAAAAGAATTAGAACAGCAAGCACGCTTATTAGAAATGGCTCCAAGTAAGGAGCCCTCGATAGTAGATGATATTGTTGAATTCACAGACCAATGGATTCAGTCTCTTCCCAAAGAAAAATCATTTTATAGAGATGAAGACCTTAAAAACTTAAAGGGACTAAAAGGGTTTTCTGAAGAAGGCGAGGGTTTAGCAGCACTACTTTCAGAATTTAATGAGGAAGTGTTAGTTCCTGGTATTAATGGAGGCTCTGGTGGACATATGGGCTATATACCTGGTGGAGGTATATATGCATCAGCCCTTGGCGACTATCTTGCAGCGGCTACGAATAAATATGTGGGTGTTTACTATGCGGCACCAGGAGCAGTGAAGCTCGAAAACCAGTTGATTAAGTGGATGTGTAATCTAGTTGGGTTGCCAGAATCAACATCCGGAGGGAACCTTACATCAGGGGGTTCTATGGCAAGTTTAATAGCCATGGTAGCTGCACGTGAACTAAGTGGGGTGAAAGCCAAAGACTTTGAGCGGTGTGCCATATATTATACTCATCACGCCCATCACAGTTCAACAAAGGCCATAATTAATGCGGGTTTAAAAGAGGCGAAAATCCGACATGTACCCATGGATGAAAAATTCCGAATGAAACCTTTAGAACTTCAGAAGATGATTGAGGAAGATAAAGAGCGTGGTTTAATTCCATTAATGATCATGGCTTCGGCGGGTACCACAGATGTTGGAGCAGTAGACCCTTTAGATGCAATTGGTGAAATAGCGAATGCTCACAACATATGGTACAATGTGGATGCGGCTTATGGAGGCTTCTTTACACTTACAGAATATGGGAAGAAGAAACTCAAGGGGATAGAAAAAGCCGATTCAGTAGTGATTGATCCCCATAAAGGGTTGTTCCTCCCTTTTGGGTCTGGAGCTATTTTGGTAAGAGATCAAAAGCAGCTATACAATTCCCAACACTTGCCTGCTAATTACATGCAGGATACGATGAGTAATCAAGGTGAATTATCTCCTGCTGATTTATCTCCTGAGCTAACGAAGCATTTTAGAGGGGTTAGAATGTGGTTGCCCCTAAGGTTGCTTGGTATTAAACCATTCAGAGCTGCATTAGAAGAGAAGTTAGAACTGGCCAGGTATTTCTATCAAGAAGTTCAAAAAATTCCTGCTATTAAAGTTGGCCCTGATCCCGAACTATCCGTGTTTTATTTTCATTTTCAACCCGATGGAAGAGATGCGAATCTGGTTACAAAACAGCTCTTAGACGAAATTCATAAAGACGGAAGAGTATTTTTAAGCTCAACAACTATTGACGGTACCTTTTATATAAGAGTGGCTATTCTATGTTTCCGAACGCATTTGGAACATGTACAGTTAGCATTAGATATTATAAGAGAAATCACTAGTCGAATAACTAAGAGCCGTTAGTCACATTTACTTAACGGTTTAAATTCCGAGGTAAGTTAAATGCAAAAGACGGAGACAAAATCTAAAGCTCATCAGAAAGTAGCGGGGGTATTGGATGATGCCTTCACAATTCCGGGGACAAAGGTTAAGATTGGTTTAGATCCCATCATCGGTTTAGTACCTGGTGTAGGTGATATCATTGGAGGATTGATTGGTCTATACTTTTTGTGGGAGGGTTCACGCCGAAAGCTTCCAGTGGTAGTTATTCTCAGAATGGGCTTTAATATTCTGCTAGAAGTAGCCATTGGTAGCATCCCAATTTTAGGCGATCTCTTTGATGTGAGTTGGAAGGCAAATCGACGTAATTCTGAGCTCATCGATAAATACGAAGATCAGCAAAAAGAGACGACCATTGTAAGTACAATCATAGTGTGGGTCGTTTTTATAGTCCTTGGTGCTATCATACTAGGCGTACTTGCCGGTATCATTGCACTTATTGATCTATTCTTTGATCGCCTTTTTGGTGAATACTAAACCGTTAAAAGAGATACCACTTATTCTTTATTCGCTTTCAGTTTCTTCCAAGCATAGGCACCACCAGCGGCAGCAAGTAGTCCAAGTCCACCATCAATTGGGGCTTGAGCTGGGGCAGTTGGAAGGCCTGGTTGTGCAAATAATAAGGTGCTAACTAAAAGTGTGAGTACTAATACAATTATCGTAATGGCAATGGCTTTCATAATAGTCGTATTTAACGTTAAAAATCGTGATTTGGCAAAGAATAGGAAGTAAGGAATTCATACCCACTTGCTTCCCATTGAGTGTGTTTATTTAATGAGAGTGAATTTTTTGGATAGTACTTTAGCGCCTGTTTGTAAGCGATAGATATACATCCCACTAGCTAGGTTACGTGCATCGAAACGAACAGTGTATCGGCCAGCCGACTTAGTCTCACCATTAATAAGGGTGGCTACTTTTCGTCCAATTACATCAAACACTTCCAGTGTAACCTTGCCAGATTGAGGCAACCCATAAGCGATGGTGGTAGATGGGTTGAATGGATTCGGGTAGTTCTGCTGGAGTTCAACAGCTTCTGGAAGTTCAACAACTTCTTCGTTAGAAACATTTTCGCCTGGGATTATAGCTATGGAGTAACGACTTGTTTGCCCTTTTCTTTTAATTGGAGAAGGGGTAGGTATATGACTCATTTTTTTCTTAGCTACTACATTTCCTAACTCTATAGAATACTTAGAATTGTTATCTATTTTGTATTCTGTGCCAGTCTTAGAGTCAATTAGGTAAATGTCCCATCCTTCAAACTGCTCTAAGTTGCCAAAAGTGAGTTCAGCTATTTCTATTCCAATATTACCATTTGCCACGATAGGGAATTCCATGCGCTCGCGTTGGTTCAATGGCAATGAATTAGTTTGAACTAAGTCGCCATTAGGAAGAATAGCAGCTAGCTCTAGATAGCTTGTTGCATAACTTTCTAAGGCTAGAGCATCATAGCGATCTCGTGAAAGTTGCCCTTCATCATTAAATGTAAACCAAGCATGAGAACTGAAATCTTCAGCATTTAAATTAAGGCTTAATACTTTTGGTTCGTGTTTTGAACCAACGAGCTCAAATGGGAAGGAACAGCATGGAGGTGTGTAATTGTCATAAATCGTTAGGCTGCCTACACCATCCGCTTGAACGAAGTAAGAGGTGTTTTGCGAAAATGTACCATCAGCTATATCACCAGCAAAGCCATTCCAGCTCTCCCATGCGCCAGATCCCGCATTTGCGGTTTCATTCCAGGAATATATCACATTGGTTAGATTCGTTTTCTTGAAGTCAGATGCGTCATCCCAGTCCAAGTCTTTATTAAAAGGATTACCAATCAGCTCAAAATTTTGATCTGCAAGGCCATTAAATACAGCTAGGCTATCAGCTGTAGTATCTGGAGCACCTCCATAGAGTGGAACCGCCATAGGAGGAATATTATCTGCCTCATAATTGTAATATAAAAGTCCTTGTCCAGCGTTAATGGTACCCGATGTTGAAGTTAACGCCACCCAGTTTTGAGTACTACTATCCCAATTCCATACATTGGCTGAACCACCAGTGGTATCAGCACCCACCATTCCTTGGGTCCACAAGTTATTCAATAAGCTTTGCAAAATATTGCCATGATAACGAGTTGAAAGCATTTTAAAGCCTGCACCATCACGCAAGTTTATGGTATCAAGATTATAAAATACATCGATGGCCCCACTATTGGCAGTACTAGGATAATCTCCTCCTCTATCACCTGCGATAAGATCATTAGATCCATCATTGTTGACGTCTGCTATTGCAACACTTACAGTATTATATGATGAGTGAGACTGAAAGAGGAAACCATTTGTACCATCTAGTTGTGCTACATTTAATGAGTCTGAGAAAGTGCCATCACCAAAAATGACAGTTGGTTTCGTTGCTCCAATTACAAGGTCGTTCGTTAAATCATTGTTTAAATCGCCTACAGAGAAGCTTGATCCCAATTTATGGTTGTAGGTATGCCCACTAATTTTGAATCCATTAGTGCCATTTAAATTGGAAAGTGTTAGGGTGCTATCAATAGTTGAGCTGCCAAGTATTGCATAAATCTCTCCTGAACTACTTTTACCGTCTATATCTGCTTCAGTAGCCCCTATGAATAAATCATCAATTCCATCATTATTGATATCACCGGTACCTAATCCGTTACCTGCTTTATCACCTGCTGCAATTCCGTCGAAATACAACCCTGTTGAACTATTGAAGTTAATAAGATTAATGGGGGTACTAAATGAGCTTTTTCCGTTTACAACATACACCTTGCCCGCATTACTGCCGTTGGTGTCATCTCCTATTACACCAATAAAAATGTCATCATAGTTATCGTTGTTTATATCTCCACTCTCTATATTATAACCCGTTTCGTCAGAACCGTTTATGCCTTCTATATAAAAACCATTCGTTCCATCAATATCGTTGATGTTTAACGAGTCTGTTCCAAAGGAAGTAGTACCGAATACAACGATTACTTTGCCAGTGTTATAATTTCCATTCACGGTTGAATATGGAGCTCCAATAATGATATCGTCGTAGGTATCGTTATTAACATCTCCAGAGGCTACATCTATACCTATAAATCCTGCGTCGGCGCTATTACCATAAATAGTTAGTCCCGTTGATGAGGTTAAGTCGCTTAAATTAATATTTGATGGGTAAGGAGTACTTCGGCCAAATAACACATACACTCGCCCAAGATTATTAACTCCATTTACCTTCGCATTGTGCGCACTCATAATGATGTCTTCAATACCATCATTATTAACATCTCCTTTAGCCAATGCATAGCCTAGCCATTCACCCGCAGATGCACCTGTAACAGTGAAGCCTTGAGTGCTATCGATATCTGAAGTTTGAAACTCATAGCTAAAGCCTTCTTCAGAACCATAGAGAACTTGTAGTCGACCGACATTACTATTGTAGCCTGGCTCACCTATTACTAAATCATCGATACCATCATTGTTTAAATCTAGTACCAGAAAGTCATTGGCGAGTTTACTTTCAACCTCAGCACCATAGATAGTGAATCCGTTGTATCCATCAAGGGAGTCGGTATAGGTATTGAAAGTTTCTTGTGCTGTAGCAGAGGAATTACCAATCAACAGCAGAAGTAAACATGCTGGGTAAAATGTAACGTTACGAAGTGCCCGATTAAGTAAATAGTTGAGATCAATTATAGAGTTGAACCACATAGTCGAAGTATTCATTATGATTATCAAAAGAGTGGCTAAATACTATCTAATCTGCGTACAAGCTACGTTATACTATTCTATCTACTTGTGTACGTTCTCTATCAAAAGGGTATAAAAAAGAAGCCCTTGAGTGTAGGTCAACATTGACCAACTCAAGGGCTAAACACTTTAACTCCCTCAAGTCAAAGTGATTTCTGGTAGCTCCCTCAAGCCACCAGTCTAATGAACTCCATCATAGGACATATATTCCCTCTGTATAAATGCTCTTCTAAGTAGTTTATATACTTAAACCCCGAAAAACCCAGAGCGTCTAATTTTACTCTTTTTAAGAGTTTCTAATAAATATGATAATAAATCATTGATGATTTAGAGTTATACTATTCTATCAGATTGTTAAACAATTATATCAGATGGGCTATAAGTGGGCGGTGGTGATTTTGTGCTTGATGGGGTGCATTTTATCCTTTTCAGGCCATGCTGAAGCATTTCAATTAAAAAAGGACATTAATTGGGCTGAAGTAGAAAACCAACATTTAGTACGTAATTACAAAGTAAAAGAAGGATTACCCGTTAATGCGGTTAACTACGTACTACATCATGCCGACGGTTTTTTATATATGGCCACACAAAATGGCCTAGTTCGTTTTGATGGTGTAAACTTCACTGAGGTAAATACTCAATCTCACCCGCAGCTAAAAAGTAATCGCATTATATACCTGTTTTCAGGTCTAGAGAAAGATCTCTGGTTCACCGATCAATACTTTAACCTCTATAAGCTGAATGGGAATGAACTCACCCATATCCAAGACCAAGAACCATTTATCGGTAAAGAGTTTAAGGAAGTAAAATGCTTAGATGAGAACCGATTCCTTATCAACCTTAGTGGCTCCTTATATGTAGCAGATAAAGAAGGTGTAATTACACCACTATTGCCCGAAAGCTTGAACCATCAAACCCAAGCCACTCTAATTAATGACAATGGGCTGTACTATTTAAATGATACGGGCTTATTCAAATATGAGGATGAACAACATATTCGTCTATTTTCAATGGATGAATTGTACATCAAGCCAGATGATGTAATTAGTATAAATGCTACTTCGGATGGCAATCTTTGGCTGTTAGGCAAATCAAGTAACTTAGTGTACATCGATGTAGCAAAAGTAAAGGCAGAGCTGCATAGTACACGACTTATTGATAAGGTTACTTTTTGGGATATGACGGAACTGAGTGAGACTACCATTCTCATAAGTACTGAAGATGGCACCTTAGAGTTCAATAAAGAAAGCAAGTCGTTTAAGATTCGTGATCGTTCAGGTGGCGATGAATATTTCTATGTTAATAGCTCCTGGAGAAACTACAATCAACCCATCATCACTAAGGTTGAGAATGAAGTATTTCTTGAAGGAGAACCGATACTCACTACCAATCGCCCCATTACACATATCACCAGAGATAAAGAAGGATCCATTTGGGTAAGCACCAATGGGGATGGGGTCTATCAAATTCGTGATAAACGATTTACCACCATTGGAAACCAATTAATTGATGGGCTCGAAAATGTATACGGAATGGCCTTAAGTGAAAATGAGCTTTGGGTCACCGCCTATCAAAATGGAATTTATAAAATTTCAGAAGAGGGAATAGAGCAATGGTCGAAGCCTGAACTTGGAAGCCAGTTTATATTATTTAGATCATTGCTAGCCACAGAAGCTGGGGAAGTATGGGCTGGAAATTTTGACTTATGGAAGAAGCCAAAAAATGCCGATTGGCAGAGAGAAGAAGAATTAGACCTAGAAAGCGGAAGTCTTGATGTTCTATATCAAGATAAAATGGGACGTTTTTGGATTGGAACGGATAAAGAATTGTTTCTTCGCGAGGAAAATGGCCTTACAAAGTACGAAGCAAATGATGGAAGCTCTTTGAGTGGCATTAGAGCAATTCGAGAAACGGAGGAAGGAACACTGTATTTCGCTACAGGTGGACAAGGCGTTGCCATGCTCTCCAAATCAAATGAGTTATCCTTCATAACTACAGGTGACGGACTATCAAGTAATTTTATTCGCGACATATTTATTGATCACCCTGACACTCTTTGGGTAGTATCGGAAGACAAAGGACTAAGCAGAGTGGTTAAGTCTGAAGCTCGACAGACAATTCGTAATTTTACGGAATCCGAGGGGTTGTCAAATAATGCCTTGCATACGCTATTAGAAGATGCATTTGGTTATCTATGGATTAACTCCAATAGAGGGGTGATGAGAATTCACAAGGCCAAACTTAATGACTATCTAGACGGAACGAGCGATGAGGTAGTGGTTCAAAAATTTACCGAAGAGGAGGGGATCGTAAATTTAGAAGGCAATGGTGGAGTTCAGAATGCATCTTTAATTACCTCAACAGGTGCGCTCGTAATGGCAAATCAATCAGGATTGCTGTATACCCGACCAGAAAGATTTATAGCTCCAGATTATTCATATGATGTGCAACCTATAATAGAACGAGTCGATTCCCCAGACTCATCTATATATCTGTTAGGAAAAAAGCAGGTCATACTTCCTGAGGCTTCCCGTGATGTAGTATTTAAATTGACACTGCCGGCTTTCTACAGTCCAAACAAAGTGAACATTCAGTACAGATTAGAAGGAGTAAGTGAAGGTTGGAGAACGGTAGGTTTAGATAGACAAGCAGTTTTTACGAATATACCCGCAGGTGAACACAAATTATTTATCCGAGCATCCTCTAATGAGTTAGACGAATATGCTAAAACGGAAATCGTTGTAATTGTTCCTCCGTACTTCTACGAAAGCACATGGTTCCTGACGCTAGTGGTAGTTTGGGGCTTGGGAATATTTACAGGCTTAATACAATTCATGTTGAGACGAGCAAGAGGCCGTGAAGAAAAACTAAACAGTATTGTAAATCAGCGAACCAAGCAATTGCTTCAAGAAAAGGAAAAAACGGAAGAAGCCTTAGCGCAAGTAAAAGAACTACACGAATCAAAAACTCAATTCTTCACCAATTTCACGCATGAACTGCGTACTCCCTTAGCACTAATTCTAGGTCCATTAGAAGACGTACTTGATACCAAAGACCCCACGAAAGGTAATGCGAAAAAATCACTTCAGCTTATAAAGCGAAATGCAGTAAAGTTGAAAGACTTGGTCAATCAATTACTTGATGTATCCAAATTAAGTGTAGGGGAGCTGAGTTTATCATTTGAGAAAACAGATCTCATTCGAACTACCAAAGAGCATATCAGCCAATTCGAACATGTATTCGAGGCTAAACAGATTGATATAGAGATCGATGATTCATTGAATACGGCTGAAGTTTGGGTTGATCAAAGTGCGTGGGCTCATATATGTACAAACCTTATTGGGAATGCCATAAAATTCACTTCCGAGAAGGGAAGTATAAACATCGAATTTAAAGAACTTGATGCGTCCTTTATCATGAACATTAGTGATACGGGCCAAGGAATAGAGTCCAAAGACCTACCCTTTATATTCGACCCCTATTATCAAGGGAATTCATCCATCACACGCTCGGGTGGCACGGGTATCGGGTTAGCCTTAGTTAAAGGGTTGGTTGAACAGATGGGAGGCAGCGTGAAGGTGAGTTCTGTAATAGGGGAGGGGTCTACATTTTCTGTAGAGATACTAAAGGGAAAGGCGCATCTAAATGAAACAGATATTATAAACAGTCATTCGCCTAAAAAAGTGAATAACCCGTTTTATCAAAATGTAAATGGCGAGGAACTCAATAAGTCTTCCAAATCAGCAAATAAAATACTGTTGGTTGAAGACAATGATGACTTTAGGGAATATTTAAAGAATGTGATATCTCAAAAGCATCAAGTAAAGACGGCTAAAAATGGTAAAGAAGGCATAGAGTTTTTAAAATCATACAACCCCGACTTAGTAGTCTCAGATATTATGATGCCAGTTATGAATGGCTATGAAATGATGCGTGAGATTCGTGCCCTAGAAAATTATAAGCATATACCTTTCATCTTCCTCTCGGCAAAGGATAGTGTGCAAGAAATTGAGACGGGCCTCAATATGGGTGCGGATATCTATATGACCAAGCCAGTGGATAAGAAATTACTTCAAACCCAGATAAGAGTGCTATTGCGACGTGAAAAGAAATTGCATTCTGAAGCACCTGATCTGTTAGTTAATTCAGAGTCGATATTGGTAAAGCAAGTGTTAGAAGTGATACGCCGACATCTTGGGAACCCGGACCTACATGTGGATATGATTTCTGAAGCATTAAGTATGAGTACTGTATCTCTGTATCGGAATTGGAAAAAGGAATCTTCTGAAACAATTAATCAACTAATATCGCGGTTACGATTTGAAGAGGCGTTAAAATTGATAAAAGAAGAAGAGCTAACGATTTCCGAAGCCGCATACTCTGTGGGATTCAAACATCTATCCTATTTCTCAAGAGCATTTAAAAAGCACTATGGGGTTTCACCGAAAGAGTATTTAATGAACAAAGATCGTTCATAGTAGCATAGGGAAAGACTTACTAACCCATTCCATAAAACTCAGCCTTCTCTTTATAATATGGAGTAAACCGAGTTTTTAATGCCTGATGCTCAGGTAGCTCTAATTCTGAATCATTTGAGATGATACGATGTGCGGTTTCTTTAGCCTGGCTTAGTATAAACTGGTCTTCAATGATATCACCTACTTTAAAATCAGGCAATCCACTTTGTTTGGTTCCTAAGAAATCACCCGGACCTCTGAGCTTTAAATCCGCTTCAGCAATTTTGAATCCATCGTTCGTCTCTTCCATAGTCTTTAGCCGAAATTCGCCAGCCTTACTCACCTTTACATCTGGGAATAGAATACAATAGCTTTGGCGTTCTCCACGCCCAATCCTACCTCTTAATTGGTGGAGTTGTGAAAGGCCAAATCGTTCGGCATGCTCAATAATCATTATAGACGCATTCGGTACATCAACCCCTACTTCAATAACAGTTGTAGAAACGAGTATATGCAAGTCATTTCGAATAAAAGCCTTCATAACATCATCTTTCTCATCCGAACTCATTCTTCCATGTAATAAGCCCACCTTGAAATCTGGAAATCGTTTCTGAATCTTCTCAAAACCAGCAGTAGCATCTTTAAGGTCTAAAGCTTCCGACTCTTCTACCAATGGATAAATAATATAGACCTGCCCACCGTTGTTGATTTCTTGTTCTACAAAGTTGAAGACATCTTCTCTTTTCTTTCTACCTCTAATGGCAGTACGGATAGGCTTTCGGCCAGATGGAAGCCCTTTAATAATTGAGATGTCCAGATCCGCATAAACTGTCATGGCTAGGGATCTCGGAATTGGGGTCGCACTCATCACCAGTATATGAGGGTGTTCACCTTTATTCAATAACTCGGCGCGTTGCTTAACTCCAAAACGATGTTGTTCATCAATAACAGCTAAACCAAGTTTGTGGAATCGTACATCTTGTTGAATGATAGCATGTGTTCCCACCACAATTTGGCAATTACCTCCTTCTATATCAGTAAGTACATCCATCCGAAGTTTAGACTTCTGTCCACCTACCAATAACCGAATATTAATGCCCATTCCTTCAAGGTATTTACTAAGTGTTCGGTAGTGCTGCTCAGCTAAGATTTCAGTAGGCGCTAAAAAAGCTGTTTGATAGCCATTATCAATAGCCATTAATAAAGCCCCTATAGCCACAATGGTTTTGCCAGCTCCTACATCCCCTTGTATGAGTCGATTCATCTGTCGGCCCGACTGTACATCCTTTTTTATGTCGGATAGTGCTTGGGTTTGCCCTTCTGTTAATTGGAAGGGTAATACCTTTTTGAAGAACTGGGGGGTAAATTGATCGAATGTTTTAAAGATATGCCCTGAAGCTCGTTCTTGAACACGGTGCTTTAGCTTAGCCATACTTAGTTCGAACATCAGAAACTCTTCAAACTTAAATCGCTCAAGGGCCCGCTTCCATTCATTGGTATTAGCGGGGAAGTGAATCATTCTATATGCATCTGCTCTACCAGGGAAGCCAAAAGTATCCATAATGGAAGGAGGGAGGTATTCCTCTATATCTATAGTGTCGAGTAAAGATTGAACCCAGTCAGCGATAAGTTTATGAGTTAGGCGGCTTTTGCTGAAATCTTTATTGCTAGGATATATAGGTACTATTTTAGAGAAGCTATCAATATCCTTTTTTTCAGAAAGCTTTTCGACCTCGGGGTGTGCAATGGTAATAGATCGCCCATAGCGTTTAGCCTGCCCAAAAAATGCCACTTTATCATCTTTCTTAAATACGCGCTTGAAATAAGAAGCCCCTCTGAACCAAACACCTTTAAGTATGCCGGTTTTGTCTTTAATGCTTACTTCCAGTCGTTTGCTCTTCCCATAACCAGCTTCTTGAACATCTAACACTGTACCAACTACAGTTACATCTTCTCCAGCTCCCATTAGATGTGAGATGAGTTGCACGTTACTTCTATCCAGATATCTCCGGGGGAAATAGTTCAGTAAATCTCGTTCACTGAAGACCCCTTCTTTCTGTAGGGCTTCGAGTCGCTTTGTGCTAAGTCCGTGAAGTTTGGTAATACTCAATTGATATAATGATATATAACGGTTGTTGTATTTATTAGGCTCTTTTTGAACTGAAATCTAACGATAGGGAGAATAAGCAAAGGTTTTGGAATATTTTAGAAATTTATTTGAGAAAATATTTTATAAAACCGAGAAAATGCTCTATATTTGCAAGCTCTCGATTTGATGGCAATAACCAAACAATTTGAACCGTGCCAACTATACAACAACTAATTAGAAAAGGTAGAAAAAGTAAAGTTCGAAAAACAACAGCTCCTGCTATGCAGAGTTGTCCACAGAAGCGTGGTGTATGTACTCGAGTTTATACAACTACTCCTAAAAAGCCGAACTCAGCACTTCGTAAAGTAGCTCGTGTTCGTTTGACGAACGGAATTGAAGTTTCGGCATACATTCCTGGTGAAGGTCACAACCTACAGGAGCACAGTATTGTGCTAATCCGTGGCGGACGAGTAAAGGATTTACCCGGTGTTCGTTACCATATCATCCGTGGTACACTTGATACTGCTGGTGTAGACGGACGTACTCAAAGCCGTAGCTTGTACGGAACTAAGCGCCCAAAAGGGTAAACAATAAAGAATTTAGATTAATCGAGCATGCGTAGAAGAAAAGCAGAAAAACGAGATGTACAGCCGGATCCAATATTTGAGGACAAGCTGATAACACGTTTTGTAAACAACTTGATGCGAGATGGCAAGAAAAATGTTGCCCGTAAGATTGTTTATCAGGCGTTTGAAATTATTGAAGAGAAGACCGGAGAAACCGGTATTGAGATTTTCAAAGCAGCAATGCAAAATGCAACTCCGGTTGTAGAAGTAAAATCAAGACGTGTAGGTGGAGCAACCTACCAGGTACCAATGGAAGTTCGTCAGGAACGCGGTACTGCTCTTGGTATGAGATGGTTGATTCGTTCAGCTCGTTCTCGTAACGACAAGTCAATGTCTCTTCGTTTATCAAGAGAATTGATTGATGCTTCAAATAATGACGGTGGCGCAGTTCGTAAGAAAGACGAAGTGCACCGTATGGCTGAAGCAAACAAAGCATTCGCTCATTTTAGATTTTAAAAGTATTTCGTAAACACTATGTCAGAAGCAACAACAGCAAAAAACTCCAAAGTGCTCGACCAAATGCGTCGCACGCGTAACATTGGTATCATGGCCCACATCGATGCGGGTAAGACTACTGTTACTGAGCGTATCTTGTTCTATACAGGTCGTAGCCATAGAATTGGTGAAGTACATGATGGCGCAGCTACCATGGACTGGATGGAGCAAGAGCAGGAGCGTGGTATTACAATTACCTCAGCTGCTACTCACTGTATTTGGAAAGATCACCGTATTAATATCATCGATACTCCTGGTCACGTTGATTTTACTGTAGAGGTAGAGCGTTCTCTTCGTGTATTAGATGGTGCGGTATTCGTACTTTGTTCTGTAGGTGCTGTTCAGCCTCAGTCTGAAACGGTATGGCGTCAAGCTAACAAGTACAAAGTTCCTTGCATGGCTTTCGTTAATAAAATGGACCGTACTGGTGCAGATTTTTATAACGTAGTAGGTCAGCTTGATTCTAAACTAAACGCGAACCCTATTCCTATTCAGATTCCTATCGGAATGGAAGAGCACTTCAAAGGTGTGGTTGACTTGATCAACATGCGTGGTATCGTTTGGGATGATGCTTCTCTAGGTGCTAAATACGACGAAATTGAGATTCCAGAAGATTTAGTTGAAAAAGCTAATGAGTATAGAGTTCAGTTGATTGAAGCGATTGCAGATCACGATGAGTCTCTAATGGAAAAGTATTTAATGGAAGAAGAGATTTCAGAAGACGAAATCTTGGCAGCCATCCGTAAGGCGACTATTGCTAAGGATATTACTCCAGTAATGTGTGGTACTGCATTAAAGAACAAAGGTGTTCAGGCGATGTTAGATCGAGTTATCTCGTTTATGCCATCTCCACTTGATGTACCTCCAGTACATGGTATCGATCCTAAGACAGACGAAGAAGTTGTTCGTGAAGCAGATGTAGATGCTCCGTTCTCAGCACTGGCATTCAAAATCATGACTGACCCTTACGTAGGTAAATTAACCTTTGCTCGTGTGTATTCTGGTCGTCTTGAAAAAGGTTCATACATCTTAAATGCCTCTACAGGTAAGAAAGAGCGTGTGGGTCGTTTACTTGAGATGCATGCTAACGACAAAAAAGATTTAGATTTTGCACAGGCTGGTGATATTGTAGCTGTAGTGGGTGTTAAAGAAGTTTACACAGGTGATACATTCTGTGACTTAGATAGCCCGGTTATTCTAGAGCAAATCACTTTCCCTGAGCCAGTAATTAAGTTGGCCGTTGAGCCAAAAACAAAAGCAGATAGTGATAAGCTATCTACAGGTCTTCAGAAACTTGCAGAAGAAGATCCTACGTTCCAGGTTCGTACTGATGACGAAACAGGTCAAACTACTATCGCCGGTATGGGCGAGCTTCACTTAGAGATCATCGTTGATCGTCTAAAGCGTGAATTTAAAGTAGAGGCTAATGTAGGTGCTCCTCAAGTATCTTACCGTGAAACTATTTCTAAGCCAGTAACTCATCGTGAGCTTTACAAGAAGCAGTCTGGTGGACGTGGTAAATTCGCTGATATTCAGTTTGAAATTGCTCCAATCAGCTACTTTGATAATTACGAAGGTAAAGAAGATCGTATTTCACGCGATGAAGGCTTTATGTTCATCAACGAAATCGTTGGTGGTAACATCCCAAGAGAATTCATCCCTTCTGTAGAGAAAGGATTTAAGGCAGCTTTGGAAAATGGTATCCAAGCAAGTTACTCTGTACAAAATGTTGGTGTTCGTTTATTTGATGGTTCTTACCACGATGTGGATTCGGATCAATTGAGTTTCGAACTTGCAGCTAAGATGGGATTCAGAGAATCTGCTAAAAAAGCTAAGCCGCAGTTACTTGAGCCGGTTATGAAGGTTGAAGTAACAACTCCAGAGGAATACATGGGTGATGTAATCGGTGACTTGAACAGTCGTCGCGGTATCATTCAAAGTATGGACTCAAACAAAGAAGGTTCTGTTGTTAAAGCGAATGTTCCATTATCTGAAATGTTCGGCTATTCTACAGATCTTCGCTCATTGACTCAAGGTAGAGCTGTGTACTCTATGGAGTTTGAAGAGTACACTACCGTTCCTGACAAGATTGCTCAGGAAATTATCGAAAGTCAATCATAACGAATTTAATAAAACCGAGATTTAATCATGGCAAAAGAGACCTTTCAACGCACCAAGCCGCATGTTAATGTGGGAACCATTGGACACGTAGATCATGGTAAAACTACCCTTACAGCGGCAATTACAACGGTAATGGCGAAGACTTATGGTGGAACGGCGCAAGCATTCGACCAGATTGACAATGCTCCGGAAGAGCGCGAGCGTGGTATTACCATTGCAACGGCGCACGTAGAGTACGAATCTGAGAATCGTCACTACGCACACGTAGATTGCCCAGGTCACGCCGATTATGTGAAGAACATGGTAACGGGTGCGGCGCAGATGGACGGTGCTATCTTGGTGGTAGCAGCAACAGATGGTCCTATGCCACAAACACGTGAGCACATTCTTCTTGCACGTCAGGTAGGTGTACCTCAGATCGTAGTGTTCATGAACAAAGTTGATTTAGTAGACGATGAAGAACTTCTAGAGCTTGTAGAGCTTGAAGTACGTGAGCTACTAAGCAGCTACGAATTTGATGGCGACGAGATTCCAGTAATTCAAGGTTCTGCTTTAGGCGCGCTTAACGG